>CANHLD010000054.1 GCA_947461325.1 Comamonadaceae bacterium | reverse complement strand
CAGAAGCGCCTGCGTCAGAAGCGCTTGCCCCGGTCATCATCATCAAAAAAATGCCCGATGGGCATGGCGGTGCCCACGGTGGCGCCTGGAAAATTGCGCTGGCCGACATGATGACCGCCATGATGGCGTTCTTCTTGTTAATGTGGTTGCTGGGTGCGTCCAATGCTGACCAACGCAAAAGCATTGCCGACTATTTCAAACCCACCTCACACAGCTTAACGCCAGTGGGTCAGTTGGCGGGTTCTAACGGCGTGCTTGGCGGTCGCTCCATCATCGACCCGGATGCGTTTCCCTATGCCATGCGTCAAACCGGTTTGCTCGAACGACTGACCCCCAAGTCTGAGGGTGGCCCCAATCCTGACACCGAACCTGGCCCAGAAAATGAAAACGAAGCCAAGGACCCAAGCGCTGGCGAAGGCAAAAGCGAAGGTGGCAACGACCCTGACAAGCTGACCAAAGCGCAGAAAAAAGAAATCGCTGAGCAACAGGACAAAGAAAACTTTGAAAAGCTGGAAAAAGACATCAAGGAAAAGTTGTCTGAGAACAAGAAGTTCGAACAGATCAAAGACCAGGTGTCGATCACGCGGGACAAAGAAGGTTTGCGTATCGAGATCATCGACAAAGCCGATTTCGCCATGTTCCCAAGCGCCGGTGTGGGAATGCAAGGCAAGGCTGCGGCCTTGATTGGTGAAGTCGCCGCGTCACTGGCTGACATGCCCAACAAGGTGGCGATACGCGGCCACACCGATGCCGTGCCTTTCCAAAATCCGGAAGGCAAGAACAACTGGTCCTTGTCAGCCGAACGCGCAGAGGTCACCCGACAACTGTTGCAGAAAAAAGGCATCAAGGAAGAACGCTTCACCCGCATCGAGGGCGTGGCTGACACCGATCCTTTCAACCCGAAAGACAAGTTCGATCCGCGCAACCGCCGCATGAGCATCACGGTGTTGAACCAAGACCCGAAATGATTATTTAACAGGTGTCACATCGCGTGAAAGCGTGATGTGACCTTGCTTTTTTAACAGCCGCAGTGTTTCAAACGGCTCAATATTTAAGCGGTACGCAATTCATATTTGTTGATCTTCTCGATCAATGTGGTGCGCTGCAGATTGAGCAGCTTAGCGGTACGAGACACATTGCCTTGCGAGCGCTCCAGCGCTTGCTCAATGATGTTGCGTTCTATTTCCGCCAGTCTGTCTTTGAGTGACAAGCCCTCGGGCGGCAGATGCGGCATGCCTTGTGCCAGCATGATGATGCTTTCAATTTCGTTGTCCATGGGCTCAGGCTGATTCACCATCTGATCAAGCTCACCCTCAGCTTGCATCTCGGCCAGAACTTCGGGCGGCATGGTCATGGACTGTGCCACGGCCGGGCCACTGCGCTCCAACATTTGCGCTTGCACCGGCACCAAGGCTTTGGGCAGCAAGTTGGCGGGTATGGCGCGCAAGTCGAGCATTTGTCCGGCATACAAAGTACTGAAGCGGTCAATCAGGTTGCACAGTTCACGCACATTGCCAGGCCATGGGTAATTCACCAGCGCTTCTAAAAATTCGGCTGAAAATTCAATCGCTTTGTTGCTGCCCAGTTTGTAGTGTTCAGCGTAAAAACGCAGCAGTTCAGGAATGTCTTGTTGACGCTCTCGCAATGGTGGAGTCACCACAGGCAATACATTAAGTCGATAGTACAAGTCTTCGCGGAAACGTCCCGCTTGAATTTCTGACTCCAAATCTCTATGTGTGGCGGCAATGACACGAACATCGATGGGAACCTGTCGGGTCGCACCCACTGGGTCGATCAAGCGCTCTTGCAACACGCGCAGCAATTTGACTTGCATGTCCAAGGACATATCGCCGATTTCATCTAAAAAGATGGTGCCACCGTGGGCCAACTCGAAGCGTCCGATGCGGTCTGCCACCGCGCCGGTGAACGAACCTTTGCGGTGACCGAAGAGTTCACTTTCGAGTAAATCTTTGGGAATGGCTGAGCAGTTAATAGGTACAAAAGCACCGCCTACGCGGTCTGATTGCTCATGCAATGAACGGGCTAACAACTCTTTGCCCGTGCCGCTTTCACCCGTGACAAGCACGGTGGCATTGGAGTTGGCGATGGTCGTGACCAAGCGGCGCAAAGCGTGCGCAATAGGGCTGGTACCGATGAAAAATGACTGCGATTTCATGCAGGGTTCATTGTCGCTGATGGCTTGAGACAGGCAAGTCGCCAAAAGTATTCGACCCGCAGAGAATAGTTTTTAAAGAAGATGCCCAAGCGGTCGATTCTTCGCATGTACCCCTTGAAGCAGGTGTGACTGGATGAGCCGGTCAAGGCATGCTTCATATTGAGAGGAAATCACCATGTTTTACCGTTTCACTTTGACTTTGGTTGCGATCGCTTCTTTGACCGCCTGCGAATCGATTCGCCCCTACGCCGCCGCACCCGCACCTGTGGTGACAGTGGCTGCACCAGCACCAGCTGCGGCACCAAAATCTATGCAAGCAGCCTCTGAGGCTGCACCTGCATCCATGATCACGCCGATGTTGGAGCGCAAAGAAACCATGGTGGCCACAGGTTATGCGGTCATCAGCATTCAAAATCACAAGAACTCGGCGCAGCAGCGTTTGCTTGCTATCCGTGCCTCCAAGTTGGATGCCTACAGAGCATTGACTGAACAGGTGTATGGCCAGCAGTTGGATGCAACCACCACCGTGGCAGACATGACAGTGCTGAACGACACTTTCCGTACACGCGTTGAAGGTGTCATCTATGGCGCAACGTTGGTCAGCATCACACCCGTGGGTGACGATACCTACGAAACCACCTTGTCATTGGATCGCAATGCTGTCCAAGATTTGCGCATGCTGTATTTGACGCAAGTCGCCACACGCTCCAACCGCTGATCCATTTTTTGTTGAATCAACGGGAACGGCTATGCGCTTGATGACACGTTTGACAGCTTGTTTGATGTTGGCTTTGGCGTCAGGCGCCATGGCCGATGTACTGAGCCCGGAAGAGCGACTCGATGCCATCCGTCAAGCCTTGGTGGTACGCGCCATGGAAGGACCCACCGAGGTGCGCGCCAGTGCGTTCATTGATGGGCGCGGTGTCTTGCGCGAAGCCAGCAGTTTTGTCACCGGCATGGAAGTCAGAGGCATTCGCGTCATGGCTTATGGCCGCGACATGGAAAGCAATGCCAAGGCAGGCATCAGCGTAGACAGCAGCAAACCTTTGCCACCCAGCGGTTGTAAGCAGCCCACCCCATCCACGGTGTGGCACCAACTCACTTGGGAATTGGCGACGGTGCAAATGCCGGTGGCGTTTCAATACGAAGCGCAACAAATCGAATTTCAGTTGCGCAAATTGGCTTTTGCGGCGGGTCAGCAATCCGGCATCTGGCGCTTGAATGATCGCAAGTCCTCCAGCGACACGTATGAAAGATTGCTGGTGGGCCAAGGTGAGCACCATGTACCTTGGTTCTTGCGGGTCAGCATCTCTCCCAGTCGCGACAGCGCTTATTTGATGAACACCTATGAGATTCACTGGGAATTGGTGTCTCGCACCCAAGGCCATACGCTGTTTGAAACTGACCAAAAAATCACCATCAACCAACCGCAAACAGTGCCCGGCAGCAGCCGTCCTTTAGAGCCGGTGGTGATTGCACAGATTCAGTCGGCTATGCAGTTCATGGTGCAAGGCATGGAGCGGGTGTTGTCTTGCCGGGTGCCGCAGTTTCAGGTGTTGAAAGTCCGCAATGACATGGTGCGCATTGCCGGTGGCAGTGGCAGCGGATTGAAGGTAGGTACTAGCATGGTGCTGACCGATAAGCAGCAGTTGCCATCGCGTGCTTTGGAGCCTCGCGCATTTGACAGCTTGGCCATGGCCGAGGTGGTGTCAGTCAACGAATTTTCTGCTGAATTGAAATTGAAAACATCGGCCAAAATCAGCACCACATCCCAATGGATGGCTGTGCCCTACATGCCTTGAACAGTTGAAGGAGTTTTTCATGTTGTTGTCTCAACCATTACGGATCATCGCCGTGTCAGCTTTGTTGTCTGGCGGTCTGGCCTTGGCCAATGAATCAGCCAAACAGTTGCCATTGGAAATTCCGCCTTCCATGATGGACACGGATGCCGCCAAGCCAGCGGAAAAAACCAAGTCTGATCCGGTGAAAAAATCCGCACCCAAAGCAGAAAAGGTGGCGGCGCGTGAGGTGAGCGCAGTGAACTTGCCTGCTGCCAAACCGGTGGCACAGCCCGCCAGGGATTTAAGCGGACTGCCTGAAATGGTCAGCTACAAAACCAAAGCCGGTGACACTTTGGACAAAATCCTGTCAAAGATTTACCCTGCCAGTCCTTTGCGTTCAGAATTGTTGCGTGATGCAGTGATTCAAAACAACCCCAAAGCCTTTCCCAAGGGCAGCGCCAAGTCGTTGGTGATCGGCTCGACTTTGTCTATGCCGGATCAGGTGCACATCACCCAAAAATTGCTGTCACCCTCCGCCGCTTCAGCGCTCACTACAGTGACCGCTTCTCAAAGTACGGCGCCTGTGCCTGCGGTGGCAACCCCCGCCGCGCCTGCGGGCGGCGGTGGCGCCGCTGCCCACAGCGCAGGTCACAATATAGGTTTTCAAGATCCGAAACGCCATTGGGTTCGCTACCCCTGATGCGGCGCTGATTCGGGTCGGAATCAAAGGACATGGTTCATGCTCGGTCCCGACATGGTTTCTGCAAGCAGCCGCGTGCCGGTTGTTCAGATGGACGCGCGTCCTCTGTGGGTGCAGACGCCTGTGGCACAGCAATTGGGCTTGCGAGATGGGCAAATCATCCAAGCGGTTGCTGAAGTCCGAGATCAGCGCATACGTTTATGGTTGAAAGACTTTTTCTTTGAACTGCCCAATGGCTGGGTATTGAAAGACGGTGACAAACCGTTTCTTCGCGTTTCCCACAACGCCAGCGGCTGGGGGTTTTTAATCCAAGCCTATCCCAATGGACAAACCTCGACGGCCACACCAGCGTCAGCCGCATTTGGCTTGAATCAACAGGCAAGCGCCATGCAAATGCGCGGCTTCACCAATCTGGGCATGTTGTTGACCCAACCGGGTGGGTTTGAAAGCTTCACCCGCTTGATCTCCAACTTGGGCATGGGCAAGTTAAGCGGTCAAAGCGAATTCTCAGACATGGTCAGGCGTTTATTGCAGCAACGAACTTCATTGGCGCAAATGAACCCAATCACGCTCAAACGATTGGTGTCCGGGCAGGCCCAAAGCGCGGAAAACCTGCTAGCGCAAGGACTGCCTGCTGAGGGCGATCCCAAAAGCGCTATCAAACAAATTTTGGCCAGACTGCAACAAGAAACATTCGAGGGTGTTGACAAACAAGAGTCCAACGAGATGGAGCAGGCCGTGCGTGAGCTTGAGTCATCGCAAGCGCAAAGCGCTCAAAAGTGGCTCAACGGTGAACTGTCTTTGCATGTGGTGCTGCCGTTTGTCGACCATGAACCGGTCGATTTGCATTTCCAAAAGCCGGCACGCAAACCGAACCAAGAAGAGCCGCCGCTCACCGTAGACATTCATTCGCGCAGTTCCACGTTGGGGGAGATTTGGCTCAACACGACGATTTCCCAAGGAACGGGCGTGGATCTGGTGATGTGGGCGCTGCGTGGGGAAGTCGCCAGTCTGGCCAAACAGCGCGCAGGCGAGCTCGGTCTTGAACTGGGTGCCGCCGGATTGAATTTGCAGTCTTTTCAAATATTCAACGCGCCCAGACCGCTGGTGCGTGCCAGCGAGGCCTCGGGAACCCGTGGCTCTGTGGTGGACACCCAAGCATGAAAACCCCATTTGAAGCTGTCGCTCTTGAATACGGGCAGAGCAAAACCCCGCGCGTGGTGGCCAAGGGCCAGGCTGAATTGGCGCATCGCATCATTCAAGAGGCCAAGCGTCAAGGCATTTATGTGGCCGAGGACCCGCAGTTGTTGGCCTTGCTCAGCAAACTGGATGTGGGGGAAGAAATCACGCAGGATATGTACACGGCCGTGGCTGTGATTTTGTCTTGGGTGTATTGGCTCAAGGGCATGCAACCTGGCGACGAAAAAAAACCAGATGCGCCTCAAGCGCCTGCGGCTTCAGGCTTCGGTGAAGTTTCTTAAACGGCGAATGCGTTTGATTTGTCCGAGCCGGTCGTAAACCTCAACCGGGCTGGTCGGATCTTGTAAGTTCATGCTTTCAAGCGCACCGCGTATGGCATCGAGTTTGCGCATGATGAGTATTTCATTGCGCCGGTGCATGTCCCTGCAATTGAGCATACGGGTACGGAAATCGTTCCAATGCGGCCCCAGTTTGTCCGCATCATTGAATTGGTTCACGCCGGTCAGGCGAGACAATTCAGCGAGCAACTGGTTTTTGCCGCTTAAAAGAAGCTCAAACTGATCCAGGTCCTGAATTTTCAGTGCTTCAAACTCTTGGTCGAGCAAAGTTTCCAACTGATTAACCAGTTCATCAGCCTCTTTCAGCGTATCTGCTTGGTCAATGATCGTGGCATCAGTCATGGATGTTCACTCAGCCTTTGATCATGTTTTCAAGGGCAACAAAATTCTCGGCAATACGACGCGGGTTCACCGGGTAGTTGCCTTGTTGCAATGCAGCCTTGATGGATTCGACTTTGGATCGATCGAAGTCGGGCTGTGCATCGATGCGATCTTTGACGTTACTGAGGTTCACGGAGTCGCTTCCTTTTGTCTTGGCAGGCGCTTTGGTTTCTGTGGCCGAGTCACTTTTGGGCGCAGTTGACTTGGTGCTCAACTTGTCCAAGGTCGTGCGCGTGGCTGAATTCGAACTGGAAATTCTGCTTTGGCTTGATGAGATGGGGTCAGACATGATGAATCCTTGTTAACAAAGGGGAGTGCAAAAAATATAACTCGACATCGGTAGTATCGACTCGAGTTTCTTGAACTTGAGGCTGGGCGGACCTATTTTTGAATATGAAATGAAATGCGTCATTTGGTATTCCTTTTAAAGCCCGCGAGCCATGTTGATGCCAGTGACCACTGCTGTTAATGATCGGCCTGATTCCGGGTTTTTCAAGCGAATTTGTTCACCCAGCAGACCATCTTGTTGTGCCTCTGCTTTGACGGTAATCAAAAAGCCTTTACCTTCGCCACCGACCGCGACCGTGACCTGCTGGCCACGCTTGACCAAGGCCGAAGCTTTCAGATCCTGCATTTTGACTGGGGTGTTGGCGGGCAAATCTCTGAGCAATTCCGTATTGACCAATTCACGCTCATCGATGACAAAGCGGGTTTCCTGTGCGGCAACATTGACTTCGCTGCTTTTGAACATGCCGGGTTGAACCACGGTGCCACGTTTAAGGGATTGGCTGGAAACCCAAACCATTTTGTTGACTGATTGGCTTTGAGGTTGGGCTTGGGTGGCGGATGCCAGTTGCGCGCCGATGCCTGTTTTGACCTGGACCATCACAAAATGTTGCCAGACCGGTTGGGCGCATCGGGCTCGCACGCTTTGTTTGTTGCCATAAGGCTGGTCGAACACGATGTCTTGGTTGCAAGTTTGCATTTTGATGCGGCTGTCCATGGGTTGGATGCTCACCAACGGGGCTTCCAATTTGTAGGTGTCCATCACAAACTGTCGCGCACCTTGCTCCACAGCAGCCCATCCCGCGTTGGTGGCTGGCGCGTTTTGCGCATCTGCTTGGCTCCAGTCCGCAGCCATCAAAAAAACAGCGCAGCCCAGGGCAATCAGTCCGGAATGTGAACTGGTTTGAAAAGTTCGGCACAGCATTTGCAAGATGGTCTCCAAGAGTGTGAAAGTTTTGACGTTTTTGGCGTCAGGTTCATACCCGATGCAATTTCGATGCCAACCCAATTTCAACCTGCTGAGCGCCTGATGAACTTCAATATAGATCCCAAAGCACTCGTCAAAACCAATTTTGCAAGCCCAAATACCGCAAACCTGACGGCGCGGCAAACGGTCGAGGCCAACGTGGCACGAATCGGCTTTGCGCAGACTTTGTCTCAACTGCAAAACCGCAGCGGTGTCAATTCCTCGACGATTTTGAATCCGCAGGTACCGAGCGTCGCGGTGCAAGACGGCGACACCTTGACCGGCATCGTGAAAAACCGCATGCAAGCCATTGGTCGTCCGGTTTCATTCAATGAAGCCTCCCGCTTAGCCCAGGATGTGGCCCGCAGCAACGGCATCAGCAACCCGGACCGTATATTTCCCGGTCAGCGTTTGAATTTGTCTGTGCTTGATCCGCGATCTGCGCTCACAGGTCAAACGCCCACCGCCGCGAAGACGGTCAATGCACAAACAGCTCTGTCAACCAGCTTGGCATCGCAACCCAAGGCGTTGTCTTTGCTACGTCAATCTCCGTTAAATGCGGACGCCAACCATGTTGTTTTGCATAAAACGCTGGACCGTGCGGTGGCCAAAGGCTTTATTCCCGCCGAAGACAGACAAAAGGTGTTCGACAAAATTTTGACCATGTCGCGTACTTATCAGTTCGCGCCGGATGACTTTGCCCGTTTGACCTTGATGGAAAGCGACGGCATGAACCCCAAAGCCACCAATAACCGTTGTCACGGGATCATTCAGTTTTGTGACGGCCCGGACCGGGGCGCGGCCAGTGCCGGGTTTGGCAGCAACCCCAAGGCGATTCTGGGACACAGCGTATTAGAGCAATTAGATATGGTGTCCAAGTATTTTGATGAAACCGGCCTCAGAAGCGGCGGGCCGACCAGCCTGGACGATTTGTACCTGACCGTGCTGACACCGTCTGCACGCCGTGAAAAAGCCCCGGACGCCAATTTGAATATCGCGGGCAGCCAGGCGACGCATTTGTATGTCAACCGTGACAAGTCCGCGCCCATCACCCGCAACTCCATCATGCAAGGCCTGTATCAAAACGCGTTGGAGCGTTTGGGCAAACATGACTTTTCAACCGTCGCGCAAAATTCTGCGCCGCCGGTCAACCTGCCGGTGCAAGGCAATGCCGTCAACCGTGCGCAGGCATTGCGCATCGGTGCTTATTTAAACCAGGATTACGTTCGCTAAGAGATAGGAGATAAGCGGCAAGCCGTTGCCGAGCACATGCTCGGGTGGTGAAAAGTTGCCACCCGCGTCTCTCCTGAATGCCATGTCGCATAGACACATACAAGTGGCACATAACTTGCAAGTATCGACCGGAGGTGTCTCAACTTGAGCACCAAGTGTCGTGAAAACGGCGGTTACAACCACCAGGGAGATGTGTGATGGACTTATTCAGCGGAGCCTTAGGCATCCACGAGCGCGCGCTCGGTGTGCGCAGTCAGCGCCTGGAAGTGTTGTCACGCAATATCGCCAACGCCGATACCCCTAATTACAAAGCCGAAGAGCTGGACTTCAAAGCCATGCTCAAAGAAACCAGTCGCGAATACATAGCCGCTACGCATTCCAAGCATTACGCCGCTTTGGAAGAGCAAGCAGACGATGGCAAACGCTTTCGTGTGCCTTTCAACAGTTCGTTTGACGGCAACACGGTAGAGATCAGCGTCGAGCAGGCCCAGTTCGGTCAAGCCGCAGCTGACTACCAGACCACCTTGAATTTTTTGGAAAGCCGCATTGGCGGTATCCGCAAAGCCTTGAAAGGGGAGTGATAAACCATGAGAACACTTGACAGTGTGTTTGGCATCGCCGGCACCGCCCTCAATTCACAACTGGTGCGCATGAACACCACGGCTTCTAACTTGGCCAACGCCTCGACCGTGGCTAAAACCGAAGCTGAAGCATTTCGCGCCAAACGCCCGGTGTTCAAAGCCTTGGTCAAAGATGAATTCACCAACGCCGGTTTCCCGTACCTGGGCGGCGTGAAAGTGGACCAGGTGGTGGACGACCCCACACCTATTCGCAGCATTTACGACCCGGGCAATCCGTCAGCGGATGAAAAGGGTTATGTGTTTTTATCCAATGTGAATGAAATGCAGGAGATGGTCGAAATGATGGCTGCTTCGCGTTCCTACCAAAACAACGTTGAAGTCGTGAATACAGCGCGCCAACTGATGTTGCGCACCTTAGACATCACCAAATCTTGATATTTGAAAGCAGTTTGACATGACAACCACCACAGCCAAAGCACCTTTGCCCAACGGCATCGTCAGCTACGAAGACTACATCGCCAAGAACAAGGTCAAAGCACCGTCCAACACCATGGACCAAGGCGCATTTTTGACATTGTTCACCACCCAATTGAAAAACCAGAACCCGTTAGACCCTGTCAAAAACGAGGCCTTCGTGGCGCAGTTGGCGCAGTTCTCTCAGCTTGAAGCCACCAGTTCCATGAAGAACAGCATGGAGACCATGGTCAAGAGCTTGGAGGGCGACAAGATGCTGGCCGGTGCTGCCATGATCGGTCGCCGTGTGGCTGTACCCAACGGCCCGTTGATGCTGTTGGGCGGTCAACCGGTGGAAGCCAACGTGGATCTGTCCACTGGTGCTGACGGCGTACAAATGAAGATCTTTG
>CANHLD010000053.1 GCA_947461325.1 Comamonadaceae bacterium | reverse complement strand
TGGCCGGTGGTGAAGTTGTTGGTGCGGCGCATGCGCGTGGTGATGAAGCGCTCGTAGTGGCCTAAATCCAGATCGGTTTCGGCGCCGTCTTCGGTGACAAACACCTCGCCGTGCTCGAACGGCGACATGGTGCCGGGATCGACGTTGATGTACGGGTCGAGCTTGATCAGGGTGACTTTAAGACCCCGCGATTCAAGAATCGCAGCGAGAGAGGCGGCGGCGATTCCCTTGCCCAGGGAAGACACCACACCGCCGGTGACAAACACAAATTTGGTCATGTCCAAAGCGGGAACGCACGGTTCCCTGTAGGTGGAAAAAGGGATTATAGGGGGGAGGTGTCGACCCTCTGCTACATTGCGCCCCATGAGTTCACTTCTCAACAAACACATCGTTCTTGGATTGAGCGGAGGCATCGCCTGTTACAAGGCCGCTGAGCTTTGTCGCGCACTGGTCAAGCAGGGCGCGACGGTGCAAGTGGTGATGACCGAGGCGGCGGCGCAGTTCATCACGCCGGTGACCATGCAGGCATTGAGTAACCGGCCGGTGTTTGTCTCGCAATGGGACGCGCGAGAGACCAACAACATGGCGCACATCAACTTGAGCCGTGAAGCCGATGCGATTCTGGTGGCACCGGCCAGCGCCGATTTCATGGCCAAGCTGTTGCACGGTCGGGCCGACGATTTGCTCAGCCTGATGTGTTTAGCGCGACCCTTGGACAGCGTTCCCTTGTTGCTCGCACCCGCCATGAACCGCGAAATGTGGTCGCACCCGGCCACGCAGCGCAACATGGCGCAATTGCGTGCCGATGGCGCGCAGGTGCTGGGCGTCGGGCAAGGTGAGCAGGCTTGCGGCGAAACCGGTGATGGGCGCATGCTCGAACCCGATGAATTGCTGCACGAAGTCATCAGCGCGTTTGCGTCCAAGCCTTTGCTTGGCAAACACATATTGGTGTCAGCAGGGCCTACGTTTGAGGCCATTGACCCAGTGCGCGGCATCACCAATTTGTCAAGTGGAAAAATGGGTTTTGCGCTGGCGCAGGCTGCTGCGCTGGCCGGTGCGCAGGTGAGCTTGGTGGCCGGGCCGGTGTCGCTGGCCACGCCATATGGCGTGAGTCGAACAAATGTCCGTTCTGCTTTGGACATGCACGCTGCCGTCATGGCGCAGTTGCCGCGTGCCGATGTGTTCAT
Organism: Comamonadaceae bacterium; assembly: GCA_947461325.1. Classification (GTDB taxonomy): domain Bacteria; phylum Pseudomonadota; class Gammaproteobacteria; order Burkholderiales; family Burkholderiaceae_C; genus Limnohabitans. The sequence continues at coordinate 9,382 of CANHLD010000053.1, read as the reverse complement.
CGCGACCGCCGCGGTGGCCGATTGGCGGCCTGAGCAAGCCGCGACGCAGAAAATCAAAAAAGACGCTTCAGGCCGCATGCCTGCCATGCATTGGACTGAAAACCCTGACATCTTGGCCGAAGCGGCGGCTACCGAGAGGGCGCAAAAAGGCGATTTGTATTGCGTCGGTTTTGCGGCGGAAAGCCACGATTTGCTGGCGCATGCGCAGGCTAAATTGGCTCGCAAAAAAGTACCGCTGATCGTCGGCAACATAGGCGCGGACACTTTCGGCGCAGACGATAACGCTTTGTTGCTGGTCGATGCCAACGGCGCTGCCGAATGGCCGCGCGCACCCAAAACCGAATTGGCACAGCGACTGGTGGCCGAGATAGCCAAACGCATACAACGCAGTTAAGGAATAGCGAATGAAGTTAGACGTGAAAATTTTGGATGTGCGTTTGCGCGAAGCCATGCCGGCCTACGCCACGCCGGGCAGCGCAGGCTTGGATTTACGCGCCTGCCTGGATGCGCCTCTGACATTACAGCCCAACGCCTGGCAACTGGTGCCCACGGGCATGGCCATCCATTTGAACGATCCGGCTTATGCGGCTTTGATACTACCGCGCTCAGGCCTGGGCCATAAGCACGGCATCGTTCTGGGTAATCTGGTGGGGTTGATTGACAGCGATTACCAAGGCCAGTTGATGGTCAGCGCATGGAACCGCAGCGATGTGGCCTTCACCATAGAGCCGATGGAGCGCATCGCGCAACTGGTCATCGTGCCGGTGGTGCAAGCGCAATTCAATCTGGTGGATGAGTTCTTCGGGGCCAGCGTGCGTGGCGAGGGTGGTTACGGCTCTACCGGCAAGCGCTGATCAATGCAATAAATCACTACCCGGTGTAGGCGGCAAGCTGAAAAAACCGGATCCGCAGGTGCCGTGCTGTTTTTCTTGCTCGGTTGCATGACGCACACCGGTCACTTTGAGTGAAATACGCAAGGCCATGCCGGAGAGCGGATGGTTGCCGTCAATCACCACGTGTTCCGGGTAAATATCGGTGATGGTGTAGATGACATCCTTGGGCGCTTCGATGTTGCATCCCTTGGGCAATGCATGGCCTTCAATCGTCATGCCTTCTTCAATTTCAGCAGGGAACAGCGCGCGCGGCTCCAAAAACACCAGCAACTCGTCAAAGTCGCCAAAGGCTTCTTCCGGCTCCAGGTGCAAATCGATCAGATCGCCAACCTCGTGGTCTTGCAATGCTTGCTGAATTTTGTCCAGCAAATCGTGCCCACCTAAATAAAACTCCACTGGGTCGTCGAGTTCGTCAAGTATTTCGCCTTGGGTGTCTTTGAGTACCCAGGTCAGTGCGACAACGCAGTCGTTTGTGATGTTCATGGGGCAGAATTGTCGCAGTTTGGAGAAACAGATGAAAAAACACGATTTGCCGTCCGTGCTGGGCAGCATCAGCCCGCAGGAATTCATGCGGGACTACTGGCAGAAAAAGCCTTTGCTGATTCGCCAAGCTATTCCCGGCATGCAAGCTTTGATTTCCAGAAAAGCTTTGTTCGAACTGGCGTCTGAAGAGGATGTCGAATCCAGATTGGTCAGCGGCGATGGCGATTCTCAGCCTTGGCAAATGCGGCGTGGGCCGTTCAAGCCGCGTGCGTTACCGCCGCTGAGCCGAACCCATTGGACCTTACTGGTGCAAGGTGTGGATTTGCATTTGGACGCGTTCGCTCAATTGCGCAACCGCTTTCGTTTCATCCCGGATGCGCGGCTTGACGATGTGATGGTCAGTTACGCCAGCGACGGCGGTGGTGTCGGGCCGCACTTTGACAGCTACGACGTGTTTTTGTTGCAGGCAAACGGCCAAAGGCGCTGGCGCATCAGCGCCCAGAAAAATCTGCAATTGCGAGACGATGTGCCTTTGAAAATCCTGTCGCATTTCAAACCGGCCAAAACCATGCTGCTAGAGGCGGGTGACATGTTGTATTTGCCCCCGCATTACGCTCACGAGGGTGTGGCGGTGGGTGAGTGCATGACGTACTCCATCGGTTTCAAGGCTGAGACCAACCACACCATGGCCTCTGTTTTATTGGCTCGTCTGGCAGATTTTGAAAATTTGCAAACCATGAAAACGTACAGTGATCCGTTTCAATCAGCCACCGTCCATCCCGCCCAAATTCCGAGCCAATTACAAAAATTTGCCATTGACAGCTTGCAACAAAAATTAGGCAAAGAAAAAGATATTTTTTGTGCGCTCGGAGAGTGGCTGAGTGAACCGAAACCTGAGGTTTGGTTTGAATCACAAGCAAGACCAGACAGTATCAAAGGTGTACGTTTAGATAAGAAATCGAAGATGCTTTACGACAAAGATTGTGTATTTCTCAATGGGGAGAGTTGGCATTGCAAAGGAGATGACGCCCTTGTATTGCGAAAGTTTGCAGATCAACGTCTGTTGTCAAGCGCTGATTTGGCCGTTGCCGCACCAGAAGTTCTTCAATTGATCAAAGATTGGGTGCAAGCCGGGTGGGCACACAGTTTGCCCCAAAATTGCTAAGGTTTTAGCAAGCTCGGGAAATCACCTATAATCGAAGGCTGAGTTGAAGGAGCTTGAGTCCTACGGCTCAGTCACATATCCGATTTTTTTGGGTATGTGGCAACCCTTGAAACGTTTTTTGTATCTATTAAAGGAAATCCCCCATGAAAAAATCACTCCTCTTGGCAACTTTGTTGGCCGCTGCTTTGGTCGCTTGTGGCAAAAAAGAAGCACCCGCACCTGCTGCTGAAGCTCCTGCTGCTGCACCTGCTGCTGCCGCTCCTGCTGCTGACGCTGCCGCTCCTGCTGCCGCTCCTGCTGCCGCACCTGCTGAAGAGAAGAAGTAATTTTTTCTGCTTCCGAAAAACGCCACCTCCGGGTGGCTTTTTTTTGGCTTAAAACCGTCGGCTCGTGATGTCTGTCGCCATCAAACCAGCATGTTCAATGCACGGTGTGCCAAGAGGTGCCCATCAAAGGGTCGGCGACCTGAATATCGTCAGGCTGACAGCCGGTTGCCTGCGCCAATATGTTTTGTGCCAATGCTGGGCGGTTATTGCGCTCACTCAGGTGTGCCGCAATGATCAGATTCAACTGATCGTGCACCAATGCTTTCGCTAACTCGGCCGATTCGTCATTCGATAAATGGCCTTGTGGTCCAGCGATGCGTTTTTTCAAAAAAGTCGGGTAATTTGACTGGGCGAGCAACTCAGGGTCATGGTTGCATTCAAGCAACAAAGCGTGGCAGCCTTGTAAAGCTTGCACCACATGCGAACTGCCGTGTCCTAAATCCGTCAACACACCCAAGTGATGTGCGCCGTCACTGCAACGCAATTGCAAGGGTTCACGCGCGTCATGCGGCACAGTGAACGGCATCAGCGCTAAACAGCCGACGGTGAATGACTGACTGTCACTGGCCTGCCTGAATTGGTCTGTCTGCAAACCCCATTCGTTGATCTGACAAGCCAGCGCAGTGCCTTTGCTCATCCACACGGGTTTGCCGGTTCGTAATGCAAACGATTTGGCGTGACCAATATGATCTGCATGCTCATGGGTGATGAACAAGGCATCTAAATCATCAATTGACAATTCAGCTGCCGCTAGCCTTTTATTGAGTTCTCGAACGCTCAGGCCGCAGTCGATCAATAAACGCGAGACCTGCAGACCGCAAGTGGCTTCCACCAGCGTTGCATTGCCTGCACTGCCGCTGCCTAGGTTCTTAAAACGCAGCACGAATCACTGCAACTCATTGACCAGCAACTGAGCTATTTTCTTGGCTGCATCAGAGCCATCCGCTTCGCCTGAAGAATTCAAGATAGAGATGGTGGATTGCTGCTCAGAAGTGCTTTGAATTTTGATGCGGAACTGCTGTGGCGTTTGGAAAGGTTTTGAGCGACTGAAGATGCGACTGAAAAACCCGGGTTCTCCGTCGGCGTTGATCTCCACGTACCTGACGAAGTAAATACCTTGTTTGCGGTCGCGGTCTTCGACCGTGAAACCATTGCGATCCAGCGTGGATCCCACGCGGCGCCAGGCGATGTCAAACCCTTGACTGAAAGTCACGGTAGGCTTGCCATTGACTGTGTTAAGTCTGCTGGCACTTGGCTTGGCTTGAATCACTGCCTCCATGCTGCTGTCATTGTTGCCTCTGGCGGGATCAAGTTTGATCATCAAGCGGCGTAAAAATTCTTTTTCTAACTCCGGGTCGTTGGGTCGCGGCTGCCAGACGGTGCTGCGTGAAAACGAATCTGTGTAAACCTCAATCAAGCCACGCTGGGTGATGTAAATTTCAGTTTTGTTGTCGGCCGTGCGCTCAAGACTGATGCGGAATTTGTCACGCTCCCCCGTGGAGTACAACGAGTCAATCACCTTGCCTAAATTGCGACGTATAAAGTCTTGCGGCAACTTGGCGCGGTTCTCAGCCCAATCGGTTTCCAGCATTCCCAGTTTGGGATCTTCTTTGGCAAAAGTGAAACCAGATTCAGACCAAAACTCTTTGACCTGTGGCCACAAAACCTCGGGTGTGCGGGCAACTTCTAGCCAAACTTGCGTGCCAGATTTTTTAATCTGCAAATCGGCAATCTTGAGCGGACTGGTTTCGTCCGCACTGGGTGCTGATTTGTCACCGTTGAGAGATTTGGCGCTGACGCTGCCATCGGGCAGTTGGTAGCGCTTGTTGCGCTCCATTTTTGTCAGATCAGGCGGCACTTCCAGCGGCGCAGATTTTTTATCACTTGTTTCAGACTTGTAATTGACTTTGTCTGTTTCCATCACGGAACCGCATGATGTCGCTAATAAACATAGTGTCAGCAGGCTGGCAGTTCGCTTCTTGCAAAAATCAAATAAAAACATCTAGAACCATCCTTTAGGGAAAATCAAATCAGGCCGCACTCGCGCATGGCTGCTTCTAGCGCTGGCTGCAACTGTGAAGAAAAAGACGTCATTGGCAAGCGCATGGTGCCGCCGCACAATCCCATTCGCGCTGCAGCCCATTTCACCGGAATTGGATTGGCTTCAGTGAACATGTTTTTATGCAGGTTCAACAAACGGTTTTGAATCGCCATGGCTTCACGGGCGTGCCCGGCAATCGCGGCAACACACAAATCGTGCATCATTTGGGGAGCGATATTGGCGGTCACACTCACATTGCCTTGACCACCGCAAAGCATGAGTGCCACCGCTGTGCCGTCATCGCCGGAGTAGATTGCAAAGCCTTCGGGGGCATCGTGAATTAACCATTGAGCGCGTTCCAAGTTGCCGGTGGCTTCCTTGATACCGATGATGCCGTCAATTTGTGCCAAGCGCATGACAGTGTCATGCTGTAAGTCTGCCACCGTCCGACCCGGGACGTTATAGAGCACCATGGGCAGATCAACCGCTTCGGCAATGCTGCGGAAATGCAGGTATTGGCCTTCTTGGGTAGGCTTGTTGTAGTAAGGAACCACTTGCAATTGACAATCTGCGCCGACTTGCCGCGCAAACCGTGCCAGTTCAATGGCCTCGGCCGTGGAGTTGGCGCCGCATCCAGCCATGATGGGAACGCGCCCCGCAGATTGTTCCACCGATACTCGGATGATTTCACAGTGCTCTTGCACAGTGACTGTGGGTGATTCGCCGGTGGTGCCGACCACGCCTATGCAATCTGTTCCTTGACTGATGTGCCAATCAATGAGTGTGCGCAAATGTGGGTAGTCGATACTGCCGTCTTCGAGCATCGGGGTGATCAAGGCCACGATGCTTCCGGTGATAGGTGTCATGGGTCAGTTAATTCGTGACAAAGAACAGCATTCTAACTTTAGCCTTGCCTTTCACAGGTCAGGGCGCTCCAGCAGATAACGCCGTGGAGGGGTGGCGTCGTTGACATAGGTGTTGACCGCCACAATACGCTGCACAAAACGCTCGGGTGATTCACAAAAACCGTCTTCAAAAGCCAGCACCCGCAAGTTTTGACAGGCCTCCAGTAATTCGCCCGGACGTAGCAAAAAATCAGGGTTGGAGGGCTTGCCCACGGTTTCATTGCCCAGTGCAAAAGTTTCGTAGATCAACACACCGCCCGGTTGCAAGCAGGCCAGCAATTCGGGCCACAAAGGGCGCCATAAATAATTGGTCACCACCATGCCTGCAAACAACTGACCTTTGAGGGGCCAAGCATGGTTTTCAATATCGGCCTGCAGCACTTCTCCAAATGCCGCTGCAGTTTGTAAAGACACTGGGTCGCGGTCTATGCCTAAACAGGGCAGACCTTGTTGTTGCAGCCATTGCATGTGACGCCCTAGGCCGCAGGCCACATCGAGCACGCGACCGCCTGTGGGTATGAGGTGCGACCAACGCCGCACCCAAGCAGAGGCAGGGGTCATGCGCCTGGACGGAAATCTGATTTCACGGCAGCCATGGCCATGTGATCTACCAGGCTGGGCAGCAGTAATTTGAGCCAGCGTCCGACTTTGCCTTTGGCGGTCATGACGACTTCGCGCCTGCGCCTGAGCATGCCGTAGAGAATGAGTCGGGCACATTCTTGGGTGGACATGGCGTTTTCTTCATGCAAACCGCTGACACCTGCGACTTCACCTTGCGCGTTCAAACCGTGGGTTCGAATCTGGGTGCTGACTACCCCCGGGTAAGCCAAAGTCACGCTGACACCGCTGTCTTTAAGCTCCGTGCGTAGCGCTTCAAAAAAACCGGTCATGGCGAATTTGCTGGCGCTGTAGGCGGTGCGACCGGGCACACCCACCAAACCTGCCAGCGAAGAGACTGCCACGATGCGGCCATGGCTTTGCTTCAGGTAAGGCAGGGCGGCATGGGTGCAATACACACTACCCCAAAAATTGACCCGCATCAAGTCCTCATACCAACCGAGTTTGTCAACCGGGACTTGCTCCAACAAGGCATGCGCGGAAATGCCAGCGTTGTTTATCAAGATATCCAGGCTGCCACATTCACGCACGGTGGTTTCAATCAATTGTCGGCATTGATCTGCTTGGGTCACGTCTGTGGGCAAGATGAGTGTACGTGCACCTAAAGCCATGCATTCGGCAGCTACGGATTGAAGGCGTGACGCATTGCGTGCAGCCAAAACCAGCATGGCTTGCAAGCCATGGCGTCGGGCCAATTGCCTGGCCATTTCTGCGCCTATGCCTTCAGACGCACCGGTAATGATGATATTTGGCATTTACAAACACCCCCAAGCCTGATTGGCCAAGTTAAGCAGAAAATCGGGTTGCCGGTAAAGCATAAATATGCTGCCGAGCAGAAATGCAACAGTTGACACTGCCAAGGCTTTCAACCAAGAGGGGTTCAATGTGTGCATCATGCGGCAGCCATAGCACGCGTGATGGGCGCTTCTTTCACAGGTAAATTGATGAGTGCTGCAAACACACTCAAACCTATGCACAAATACCAAACCTGGTCGTAGCTGCCTGTGCGGTCATACACCCAACCGCCCATCCACACGCCCAAATAACTGCCGAATTGGTGACTCATGAAAACGAAACCGCTCAACATTGATAAATGGGAAACCCCAAATATTTGAGCAATCACCGCGTTGGTGACAGGCACGGTGGACAGCCAAAGCAAGCCCATGGCAGCCGCAAAAAGGTAGACCGTGGTGGGCGTGACTGGTAGCAACACAAATGCAGTGATGAATAGGCCGCGTACGGTGTAAATACCACTGAGAATCAGGTTTTTAGGCCAATATTGCCCCAGCGTACCAGCAGCATAGGTGCCCAAAATATTGAACAAACCAATCAGTGCCAGCGCTGTGCCTGCAACCTGCGGCTCCAGACCTTGATCCTTCAAGTAACTCGGCATGTGCACACCGATGAACACCACCTGAAAGCCGCATACAAAATAGCCTGCCATCAATAATTGAAAACTGCGGTAGCCAAATGCTTCACGCAAGGCTTGAAGAATGCTTTGTTGACGGGCTGGTTGATGCCCGGCTGCAAAAGACGGTTCGCGCAATCCCAAGGTCAAAGGCAATACCACCAGCATGCCAGCCGCCAACACCACCAAGGCTTGGTGCCAACCGAGATGTTGGATTAAATAAGTAGAGCTCGGCACCAGTAAAAATTGTCCGAATGAGCCAGCCGACGACACCACACCCATGGCCCAAGAACGTTTCTCAGCCGGGATATTGCGCCCGATGACACCAAACACAATGGCAAACGTGGTGCCGGCTTGAGCCGCGCCCACCATCACGCCGGCGGTCAAGGTTAACCAAGCAGGTGAGACCGCATGGGCCATGCCCCATAAACCCAGCGCATACAGCAAGCCACTGACCACCATCACACGGAATGCACCGAAGCGGTCGGCCAGCATGCCGGAAAAAATACCAAAGATGCCCCAGCAGATGTTTTGCACGCCGATGGCGGTGGCAAAGTCCTCGCGGCCCCAACCCATTTCTTGTGTCATCGGTTGCAGCCATAAGCCAAAGCCGTGGCGAATACCCATGGCTACTGACACAATGACTGCGCCGCATATCAATACTTGCCACATCGGCAAGGTTTTAGGGGTGGAATGTTGCATGGGGTTTACTGTAACGATTTTGATAAGAAGTGATTAGGTTTGAAAGGCATTGTCGTCGACTGTGCATTTATCCAGTGTGCAATCGGCGCTCTGTCTACAATCTCTCTCCATGGCAACCAAACAAACTGAATATTCCGAAGGGTCGATACGCGTTCTCAAAGGACTTGAGCCGGTCAAGCAGCGACCCGGCATGTACACCCGCACCGACAACCCATTGCATATCATCCAAGAGGTGATCGACAACGCTGCCGATGAAGCGCTGGCCGGGCATGGTAAAAAAATCACGGTCACCTTGTTCGCTGACGGCTCGGTCGGCATTGATGACGACGGACGCGGCATTCCGTTTGGCATGCACCCGGAAGAAAAAGCCCCGGTCATTGAGTTGGTGTTCACCCGGCTGCATGCGGGCGGCAAATTTGACAAGGGCAGCGGCGGCGCTTACAGCTTCTCAGGCGGTTTGCACGGCGTGGGGGTGAGTGTGACCAATGCGTTGTCCAAGCGCATGGAAGTCACCTCTTACCGTGAAGGGCAGGCGGCGCATCTGGTGTTTCAAGGCGGCGATGTGGTTGAAAAACTCAAGCTGCGCAAAGCCGAAAGCGGTGACCGCAAACAAGGCACGTTTGTGCGCGTGTGGCCGGATGCCAAATATTTCGAATCCTCCGCTTTACCCTTGAATGAATTGGTGCATTTGCTGCGCAGCAAAGCGGTGCTGATGCCCGGCGTCAGCGTCACGCTAGTACAGGAAAAAGCCAAAGAATCACAGACATGGTTGTACAAAGGCGGCTTGCGCGATTACCTCATGCAAACCTTGCACGCAGACCCGTTCATCCCACTGTTTGAC
>CANHLD010000052.1 GCA_947461325.1 Comamonadaceae bacterium | reverse complement strand
GCGTACGCCATCGACAGCGGGCAATTCGCTCAATTGCAATTCGTAAATGTTCACGCGGCGCGGTGTGCGTTCCACGTCCACACCTTCGCGCGCGTATTCGTACAAAGCCTTGCCGTCTTTTTTCAAAGCGCTGTGCATGGGCGGCAACTGCATGAGTTCGCCGGTGAACAGCGCTTGCACCTGTTGCAATTTTTCTGAAGTGAAGTCGACCGCAGCTTCGGCGATGACTTCGCCTTCAGCGTCTGCGGTGCTGGTGCGTTGACCTAAGCGCAACACGGCCTCGTAGGTTTTGTCGGCGTCCAAATGCAATTGGCTAAATTTGGTGGCGGCACCGAAACACAAAGGCAATACACCGGTGGCCAATGGGTCCAAGGTGCCAGTATGACCCGCTTTTTCAGCGCGCAGCAACCACTTGGCTTTTTGCAAAGCCTGGTTGCTGGAGAGACCCAGCGGTTTATCGAGCAACAACACCCCATGCACGGGACGCCGTTGCACCCGTGTGCGTGGCGAGTTCATGGTCAGTCGTTTTCTTGGGCTCGGGAGGCGACGGCACGGGCGATCAGCGCGTTCATATCGGCTGCGCGCTCAGGGGTGCGGTCGTATTGAAAATGCAAAGTAGGTACGGTGTGAATGTGCAGGCGTTTGAACAAACCATTGCGCAAAAAACCAGCAGCTTGGTTCAAACCTTCGTTGCAAGCTTCAGCGTCACCGATCAGCACACTGAAAAATACCTTGGCGTGCGCGTAGTCAGGTGTGACTTCGACCGATTGAATCGTCACCATGCCCAGACGCGGGTCTTTGAGTTCGCGGATCAACTCCGACAAATCGCGCTGGATCTGGTCGGCGACGCGAAAACCGCGGTGGGCTGTGGACGATTTCTTGGCTGGCATGCAGGTTGTTTAAATCGTGCGGGCGATTTCCTTGATTTCAAAGAACTCGAGTTGGTCGCCCTCTTGGATGTCGTTGTAGCCTTTGAGGTTCAAGCCGCATTCGAAGGTTTCTTTGACTTCGCGAACGTCGTCTTTGAAACGCTTTAAGCTTTCCAACTCGCCGGTGAAGATGACCACGTTGTCGCGCAACAAACGCAAACGCGCATTGCGGCGCACCACGCCGTTGGTGACCATACAACCGGCAATCGCACCGATCTTGCTGATGCGGAACACCTGACGAATCTCGGCCATGCCGATGACTTCTTCTTTCTTGTCGGGTGTCAACATGCCGGACATGGCGGCTTTGAGTTCGTCTACCGCGTCATAAATGATGTTGTAGTAACGGATCTCGACGCCGTTGTTCTCGGCGAGTTTGCGCGCACCTGCGTCTGCTCGGGTATTGAAACCGATGATGACCGCTTTGGATGCGATGGCCAGGTTGATGTCAGATTCGCTGATGCCGCCAACGGCACCGTAAACCAATTGCACCCGAATTTCTTCGTTGGTGAGTTTGAGCAATGAAGCCGCCAAGGCTTCCTGCGAACCTTGCACATCGGCCTTGATGATGATGGGAAGGTTTTTGACTTCGCCGGAGCCCATGTCGGTGAACATGTTTTCCAGTTTGGCGGCTTGTTGCTTGGCCAGTTTGGTGTTGCGGAATTTACCGGCGCGGTAAGTGGCGATTTCTCGTGCACGGCGCTCGTCGGACAACACCATGAACTCATCACCGGCTTGCGGCACTTCGGTCAGACCTTGGATTTCCACGGGAATAGAAGGACCGGCCGACTTGATGCTCTTGCCGTTCTCGTCCAACATGGCGCGCACGCGCCCGAAGGTTTGACCGGCCAACACCACATCACCAGTTTTCAAGGTGCCGGACTGAACCAGAATGGTGGCGACAGGACCGCGGCCTTTGTCCAAGCTGGCTTCGATGACCAGACCTTTGGCCATGGCGTCGATAGGCGCTTTGAGTTCCAGCACTTCAGCTTGTAACAGCACTTGCTCGAGCAAGTCGTCCACGCCTTGACCGGTTTTTGCAGATACGGAAATAAACGGTGCATCACCACCGAATTCTTCGGGGATGACTTCTTCGGCCACGAGTTCGCTTTTCACGCGGTCGGTGTTGGCGTCGGGTTTGTCAATCTTGTTGATCGCAACAACGATGGGCACACCGGCTGCTTTGGCGTGTTTGATGGCTTCTTTGGTTTGCGGCATGACGCCGTCGTCAGCCGCCACCACCAAAATGACAATGTCAGTCGCTTGGGCGCCGCGCGCACGCATGGCGGTGAACGCCTCGTGACCAGGAGTATCCAAGAACGAAATCATGCCGCGAGGTGTTTCCACGTGGTAGGCACCAATGTGCTGGGTAATACCACCGGCTTCGCCGGAAGCCACCTTGGCGCGGCGAATGTAGTCAAGCAGAGATGTTTTGCCATGGTCAACGTGACCCATGACTGTGACCACAGGCGCGCGGGTGAGCGACTCGCCGTGGTGCGCGGAAGCTTCGTCTTCGGTAAACGCCTCAGGATCGTCCAGCGAAGCAATGACGGCTTTGTGACCCATCTCTTCGACCACGATCATGGCGGTGTCTTGGTCCAGTGGCTGGTTGATGGTGACCATCTGTCCCAGCTTCATCAATTGCTTGATGACTTCGGACGCCTTGACGGCCATTTTGTGAGCGAGTTCGGCCACGGTGATGGTTTCGGGCACGTGCACTTCGATGATGCGAGCTTCCGCTGGTGCGGCTTGCACCGGCGTGTCATCGCGGTCACGTTCGCGCTTGCCGCGCGGACCACCGCGCCAGCTGTTGCGGCCAACGCCGCCGCTGGCGTCGCCACGGGTTTTGATTTCTTTCTTCTTGGCCTGTTCGTCTGCCCAGCTGGATGACAGCTTGGCGCTCTTGACTTCTTTCTGGCCTTCTTTGGTGGTGTTTGAACCGGCTGGTTTGGCACCGGGTGCGGTGCTGCCTGCGGCAGGTTTGTGTAACGTGCCCTTGATGACTTTGGGGTCTGGGGTTGCAGGTTTATCAGCAACCACCGGTTTTTTCGCGACCAACACTTTTTTCGGGGTGCTCATCATGGTGCGAATGGCCTCGGCCTCGGCCAAGGCTGTGCGTCTGCGTGAATCCAAATCCTTGGCGCGAACTGCGTCTTCTTCAGCGCTGGCCTTGGCAGCGGCTTCACGTTCGTAAGCTGCGGCTTGCGCAATGGCTGCTTGTTCAGCGGCCTGGTCTGCATCTACAGCGGGAGCGGCAGCAGCGGCTTGGGCTTCGCGTTCTTTCGCTTCCTGCGCTTCGCGCAAACGGCGTTTTTCAGCCAACTCTTCTTCTTGGCGACGGATGAACTCGGCTTGACGACGAGCTTCCTCTTCGCGTCTTGCCAATTCGGCCTGATCGAGAATGGGCGCGGCTGGCGCTTGTTCTTCGGTTTCTACAGCTTCAGACTCGTCACGCTTGACAAAGGTGCGCTTCTTGCGAACCTCAACCTGAATAGTACGGGCTTTGCCGGTGGCATCTGCCTGCTTGATTTCAGACGTGGATTTCTTCACCAGCGTGATTTTTTTACGCTCTGGCGTGTCCGTGCCGTGGCTGGCTTTGAGAAAGCCCAGCAATTTCTGCTTGTCTGCGTCTGTCAGTTCGTCCTCGACAGAGGACTTAGACACGCCAGCTGAAATCAGCTGTTCAAGCAGTGTGGCGGGAGATTTTTTGAGTTCCTTGGCAAACTCGGCAACCGTTGTGATGGTCATCTGTGGTGTTCCTCTTCATGACCGTTACGCTTGACCCGCGAACCAATGTTCGCGCGCCTTCAGGATCAAAGTTTTTGCTTCATCTTCAGACTGACCGGTGATGTCCACCAGTTCGTCCACCGCCAAATCGGCCAAATCGTCACGGGTTTGCACACCACCCATAGACAGCTTGGCAATCAATTCAGCATCCAGGCCTTCAAGATCTCTCAGGTCCTGAGAGACTTCCTCGACGCTTTCTTCCATGGCAATTTCCATGGTCAACAAAGCATCTTTGGCACGGGCCCGCAATTCGTTCACTGTGTCTTCGTCAAAACTTTCAATTTCCAACATTTCCTGCAAGGGCACATAAGCCACTTCTTCCAGACTGGTGAAACCTTCTTCAATCAGAATGTCTGCAACCTCCTGATCCACGTCGAGTTTGGCGACAAAAAGGGCGCGCAAACCTTCGGTTTCGTTGGCAGATTTTTGGGCAGATTCAGCTGCATCCATGATGTTGATCTTCCAGCCAGTGAGGTCAGAAGCAAGACGCACGTTTTGGCCGCCACGACCGATGGCCATGGCCAGGTTTTCATCGTCAACCACCACGTCCATGGCGTGTTTTTCTTCATCAACCACGATGGAACTGACATTGGCTGGCGCCAACGCGCCGATGACAAACTGCGCCGGGTCTTCGCTCCACAACACAATGTCGACGCGTTCACCGGCGAGTTCGTTGGTGACCGCATTGACACGCGTACCGCGCACACCGACACAGGTGCCGATCGGGTCGACGCGTTTGTCGTGGGAGATAACAGCGATCTTGGCGCGCGAACCGGGGTCTCGGGCGCAGGATTTGATCTCCAGCAAGCCTTGTTCGATTTCAGGCACTTCCTGACGGAACAACTCGATCATGAATTCCGGGGCGGAGCGCGACAAAATGATGGGCGCACCGCGCAAGGTGGTGTCGACTTCCATGATCATGGCGCGCACTCGGTCTGCATTGCGCAGATTTTCTTTGGGGATCATTTCAGTGCGACGCAAACGGCCTTCAACGCGGCCGCTCTCAACAATAATGTCACCTTTGTCCATGCGCTTGACGCTGCCGACAAAGATTTTGTCGCCGCGCGCCAAAAAGTCTGACAACAGCATTTCACGCTCGGCGTCACGGATTTTTTGCAAGATGACTTGCTTGGCAGCCATCGCGCCGATACGACCGATGGGCAACGAAGCAATGCTTTCTTCGATGTACTCGCCGACCTCAATGTCTGCCAGACGCTCTTTGGCGTCCATGAGCATTTCTTCGGCATCCGGGTTTTGCAATCCGGACTCATCTGACACCACCATCCAGCGGCGGAAGGTTTCGTATTCGCCGGAGTCACGGTCGATGGACACGCGGATGTCTGCATCTTCTACCGGATTTTCTTTATCGGCTTGCAATAATTTTTTAGTCGCTTGCGCGAGCGCGGATTCGACCGCACCAAACACCAGATCACGCTCGACATTTTTTTCGCGGGAGATGGCATCTACCAGCATCAGCATTTCGCGATTCATGATTCTTCACTCCTGTTCTCAGCGGGCCTTCTGCCCTTGAAATTCACAATCGGCGCCAGTCGGGCGTCACGCAATTCGCTCAAGGTGAACTGCAACGCTTGCACTGGCAAGTTCTTATTGACCCGAGCCGGCCGCATACCCGGCTTGCTCGGCGGCTCTTCACGCCAGGTGATTTGCCAGGTCTGAGGTGTGTCTGTGGTTTCCAGCACACCCCGGAATTTTTTGCGGTTGGCAGCCACCAAGCCACCCGCCGCCGCCCCCATGGGCGCTTTCAACGTCAAGTCGATTTGCTCACCGACAAAACGCAAAAAATCGTTTTCTGAACGCAAGGGCCGGTCTATGCCCGGGGAGGAAACCTCCAAACGGCTGTAGGCAGTGCCTTCGACTTCCAGCACAAACTGCATTTGCCGCGTGACTTTTTCGCAATCCTCGACCTGCACGAACTGTTCGGGCTGCCCGGCTTGCCAAGGCAAATCGATAGTGATGCGCAACAAGCCGCCGGCTGAGCGTTCAATTTCTACCAACTGGTAACCCAGCCCGCTGACGGTTTGTTCAATGATGTCTTGCAATGCCACCGCTTTTCACCCGACCAAAAAAAACGGGCGGTTGGGATGTCCGCCCGTTATCGTTCATTTGCCTGCTATTGTAACCGCTAATCAGGTGGTTTGGCCAGCTGTGAGGTAAGAGGCAGCCAAAAGCGTGCGTGTGTATGAGGATTGGGGGTGGCGTGTGACCTGATCGATGCCGCCGGACTCGACCACCACACCGTCTTTGAGCACCAGCACATGGTGCGCCATGGCCTGTATGACTTCAATGTCATGGGTGATGAGCAAATAGCTCAATCCCATGTCACGCTGCAAACGCTGCAGCAAACCCAGCACCTGCTTTTGAATAGACACATCCAAGGCGCTGGTCGGTTCGTCCAGCACCAACATGCGCGGCTGAACAATCAGCGCCCGGGCAATGGCTAAACGCTGCCTTTGTCCGCCGGAAAACTCATGTGGATAGCGCGCCAGCAAGCCGGGGAACTGTTCCTCATCCATGCCGACCTCGCGCAAAGCAGCTAACACCTTGGTTTGTCTGTCCATCGCATTCAAGTCGGGGGCATGCACCAGCAAGCCCTCACCCACCACCTCTTCCACTGTCATTCGCGGCGACAGCGAAGAAAACGGGTCTTGGAACACCACTTGTACGGCCCGGCGCAATGGCTGATCGTCTGCGGCATTGAACTGCCATTGCCGGTTGTCAATCTTCAAGTCGCCTTTGAACGGTATCAATCCCAGCGCGGCCAAGGCCAGGGAAGACTTGCCGGAGCCCGATTCACCGATGATGCCCAGTGTCTGGCCGGATTTCAAATGGAAATCAGCACCTTGCAAGGCCACAAACTCACCACGACCGAACCAACCGCGCCAACCGGCACGCGGCACCGGATATGAGACTCTGAGCCCTTGGCCGAGCATGCACACCGGTGCGTCATCCGTGGGCTCGAACACATTGCGCTCAGGCTGGCTGTCCACCAAGCGGCGGGTATAGGCGTGTTGCGGGTGGCTCAACACCGTGCTGACATCGCCGTGCTCGACCAGGTAGCCGTTTTCCATGACCAATACGCGGTTGGCGAAACGACGCACCATGTTCAAGTCATGGGTGATCAGCAAAATCGCCATACCGTGTTTTTCTTGCAGGCTGTCGAGCAAGTCCAGAATCTGGCCGCGCAAGGACACATCCAGCGCGGTGGTTGGCTCGTCTGCCAGCAGCAACTTGGGTTCACCCGCCAATGCCATGGCAATCATGGCTCGCTGGCGTTGCCCGCCGGAGAGTTGATGCGGGTAGCTGTTGACCCGGCGCTCAGGCTCGGGGATGCCGGTGTCTGTCAACAAATCAATGGCTCGTGTCCAAGCCTGCTGCCTGGTCATTCCTTTTTTGAGCTGCAACACCTCGGAAATTTGATCGCCGATGGTGAACAAGGGGTTCAAGGCGGTCATGGGTTCTTGAAACACCATGGCGATGTCGCTGCCGCGCACACCCAGCCACTCGTGCTCCTGCAGTTGAAGCAAATCGCGGCCTTCAAAACGGATTTCCCCGCGAACCCAGGCGCCCCGAGCCAAACCGAGCAGGCTAAGCGCCGTCACCGTTTTGCCGGAGCCGGATTCGCCCACAAGTGCCAGTTTTTCACCGGCTTTGATTTCAAAGGTGACGCCATGAACGACTTCGCGCCCTTGGAACGACATATGCAAGTTATGAACCCTGAGCATGGGCTTCATGGCGCGGTCTCCTGCTGCAATTTGCGCGGATCGAGCGCGTCACGCAATGCGTCGCCCATGAAAGTGAGAAGCAAAAGTGTCAACACCAGTACGCCGAATGTGGAGATGGAAATCCACCAGGCATCGATATTGGTTTTGCCTTGCGACAAAAGTTCACCCAAGCTCGGTGTGCCGGGCGGCACGCCCAGTCCCAAAAAATCCAGACTGGTCAAAGACAAAATGGCTGCACTCATGCGAAACGGTAAAAACGTGACCACCGGTGTCATGCTGTTGGGCAAGACATGTCGCCAAATGATGGCCCAGTTGGACAAACCCAAAGCGCGG
Source organism: Comamonadaceae bacterium (assembly GCA_947461325.1). Classification (GTDB taxonomy): domain Bacteria; phylum Pseudomonadota; class Gammaproteobacteria; order Burkholderiales; family Burkholderiaceae_C; genus Limnohabitans. Next base: position 2,796 of record CANHLD010000052.1, on the reverse strand, counting down.
GCGGCGCGCACATAGTCCAGCTGGCGGTTGCGCAAAAACTCGGCGCGCACATAGTCTGACAAACCCATCCAACCGAACAAGCTGAGCAAGATCAACAACAGGCTGACGCTGGGCTCGAACACCGCTGAAAAAATGATGAGCAAATACAACTCAGGCATGGCGCCCCATATTTCAATGAAGCGCTGCATGGCCAAATCTGTTTTACCAACAAAAAAACCTTGAATCGCACCAGTGACTACACCGAGGATGGTGCCGGTGAAGGTGAGCGCCAGCGCAAACAACACCGACACCCGGAAACCGTAGAGCAAACGAGCCAGCAAATCGCGGCCGCGATCGTCTGTGCCTAACCAGTTGTCAGCCGAAGGAGGCGCCGGGTTGGGCTCCTTGGCAAAGTAATTCAAGGTGCCGTGGTGGTAAGGATTGATCGGGTAAATCGCCCAGTTACCGGCTTGTTTGAACTGCTGACGGATGAACGGATCGAAATAGTCGGTCGGGGTTTCGAAATCACCACCGAATACAGTTTCCGGCGGGTTTTTCACTATTGGGAAATACAACTGGCCTTGGTAACTCGCCACCAAAGGTTTGTCATTGCTGACCAATTCAGCCGCCAAACTGACGACGACCAGAATCGCAAACAGAATCAGACTGACGAAGCCCAAGCGGTTGCGCTTGAATCGTCGCCACGCCAACTGGGAAGGGGAAAGAGAAACAGTCGCCATGCGGGTCAATCAAATTTCACGCGCGGGTCCACCCACACGTAACACAGGTCGCTGATCAACTTGGTCACCAAGCCGATCAGGGTGAATAAATACAAAGTGCCCAGCACCACGGGGTAATCGCGCCGCATCACGCTTTCATAGCTGAGCAAACCCAAGCCGTCCAAAGAAAACAAAGTCTCTATCAGCAAAGAACCTGCAAAGAAAGCCCCAATGAACGCTGCTGGAAAACCAGTGACCAAAGGAATGAGTGCATTGCGCATGACATGCTTCCACAGCACTTTGCGTTCAGACAAACCTTTGGCCCGCGCAGTCAGCACGTATTGCTTGCCAATCTCTTCCAAAAACGCATTCTTTGTCAGCATGGTGGTGACGGCAAATGCGCCCAGCACGCTGGCCGTGACGGGCATGGCGATGTGCCACAAATAGTCTGTGATTTTCGCGCCCCAGCTTAAAGTTTCCCAATTGCTGGAGGTCAGTCCGCGCAATGGAAACCATTGCAACTGGCCGCCAAAGACCACCAGCAAAGCCACACCAAGCACAAAGCCGGGAATAGCATAGCCGACCAACACCACCAGACTGGTCAAGGTGTCAAACCGAGTACCGGCGCGCACCGCTTTGGCAATGCCCAAAGGCACTGACACGAGATAGCTCAGGAAAAAAGTCCACAAACCCAAACTGATGGAGACTGGCAACTTCTCTTTCACCAATTGCCACACATCTTTGGGATAGAAAAAACTTTTGCCCAAATCGAAACTTGCAAATTGCCCGAGCATTTGCATGAACCGCTCCAGCGGAGGTTTGTCAAAACCGTAAAGCGCCTTGATTTCCGCAATTCGTTCAGCATCCACACCTTGTCTGCCACGGTAACCGGCACCGCTGACCGCAGCGCCCTCTCCGCCCGAATCACGGCCTTGTAATTGCGCCACCATTTGCTCGACCGGGCCGCCGGGCACAAACTGAATCACCACAAAAGTCAGCAGCAAAATACCAAATAGAGTGGGAATCATGAGCAGCAAGCGCTTGATTATGTAGATCAACATGTCATTCGTGTCCGACAAGATTGGCGGTGCTGGCCCACCAGGTGGAGGTGACCCAAAACTCGGGCTGGTAATAACGCGGCGTGATGTCAGGTTGCTCAAAGCGTCCCGCGCGCCAAGCCACCCGGTGAACGCTGCCATACCAATGCGGCACAGCGTAATGACCGTGGCGCAGTACCCGGTCTAGCGCCTTCAAAGCCGCCACCAATTGCGGACGGGTTTGGGCGGCGACCACTTTGTCCAACAAAGCGTCAACCGCCGGGTCTTTCACGCCAATGACGTTGCTTGATCCTTCAGTGTCAGCGGCTTTGGAACCGAAACGCTCGAGCAATTCGGTGCCCGGGGCTTCACTGCCGCCTATGCGGTTGCTGATGATTTCAAAATCAAACACATCCATGCGCTTTTGCAACACCGCAAAATCAATCACTTTGTAGTTCACCTTGAAGCCGAGTTTTTCCAAATTTTTCGAGTAAGGCGTGACCACCCTGCCCATAGACCCAGAGTTATCCAAAAACTCCAAGGTGAACGCCTCGCCTTTGGCATTTCGCAAAGCGCCGTCCTTGTAGGTCCAACCTGCTTGCGACAGCAGGTCACGCGCTAGACGCAAATGGTCACGCAAGGTATGGCCAGAGGCCGGATCCAAGCTGGTTTGTGGCGGTAAAGGTGCGACTTCAGTGAACACCTCAGGCGGCAATTTGCTGCGCAAAGGTTCAAGCAAAGTCAATTCATCTGCCTCGGGCAGCGGCTTGGCTTCAAAGTCGCTGCCAACAAAATACCCCCGCACCCGGGTGTAAGCCATATAAAACAGTTGGCGGTTCATCCATTCATAGTCCATGGCCAAGGTAATGGCTTGTCGCACCCGCTTGTCCTGAAACTTGGGCAAACGCGTGTTGAACATGAAGCCTTGAAAGTCCCCGGCGTTACCGTGCTTGAGTTCTTTTTTAATCAGCGTCCCGTTGTCAAACAGCTTGCCCTTGTAGCCGCGCGCCCATTCGCGTGCCACGAAAGCCTGTATGTAATCGAACTCGCCTGCTTTAAAG
>CANHLD010000051.1 GCA_947461325.1 Comamonadaceae bacterium | reverse complement strand
GCCGCACACAGTCGCATTGGTGCACGGCACTTCCCGGTTGGACAAATGTTGGCCTTTAGAAAACTGGATCTCGCTTGCCCGCCAATTGGTGTCACAAGGTTTTCATTTGACGTTGCCGCAATCTAACGACGCCGAGGAAGGGGTAGCCACGCAAATTGCCAAGGCGTGTCCCGGCTCTGTGGTGTGGCCGCGCGCTGATGTGTTCACCTTGACCCGGCAATTGGCTGCTTGTGTGGGTGTCGTAGGTGTGGACAGCGGACCCAGCCACATCGCGGTGGCGTTGGGTTTGCCGCATGTGCAAATCTATAACTTCAATACTGCATGGCGCACAGGTCCTTTGCAATCTGCTTGGCAGCAAAGTGTGTATGCCCATCCTCATCCCAGCGTTGAAGTAGTGATGCAAACTTGGCAAAATTGTATGCATGCGCATATGCATGCCACGAAAGAACAGCCATGATGTTGTTTGTCTATGGGTGGTTCATGCGCTTGTTGTCGCCGTTTTTGTTGATCAAGTTGTATGCGCGTTCACGCAAAGAGCCCTTGTACGCCGAGGCCATGGCCGAGCGTTTTGGTTACTACACCATGCCTGCTTCTTCAGGCTGTATTTGGATACATGCTGTCTCTCTCGGTGAGACGCGTGCAATTGATTCACTGGTGAAAGCGATCCGACAAAACTATCCCGGTGTGAGATTTGTATTCACACATGGCACAGCGACCGGGCGCAAACAAGGTGTGAGTTTGTTAAAGCCCGGTGATATTCAGGTCTGGCAGGCTTGGGATTCACCGCAGTCGGTGAAACGTTTTTTTCGCCATTTCCAGCCCAAGCTGGGCTTTTTGGTGGACACCGAAGTCTGGCCCATGACCGTATTCCAAGCCGCCCAGCATGGCGTACCCGTGGTCTTACTCAACGCCCGCTTGAGTGCGCGTTCTTTGCGCCGATCCATGCAATGGTCAGTCCTCGCCAAACCAGCATTTGCCAGCTTGACCGCTATTTGGGCTCAATCTGAACAAGACGCCAAACGTTTTCAAAGCCTGGGCGTACAAGTGCAGGCGGTCATGGGCAATTTAAAGTTTGATGCGGTCCCAGATCACGCGCAGTTAGTGAAAGGGCATGCGCTGCGTGCAAGTTTTTCGCGTCCGGTGATATTGCTGGCTATTTCACGCGAAGGTGAAGAGGCAGCTTTGCTGGATGTATTGGCGCAGCATCCCGAGTATTTGAAAGATGTGCAGTGGTGGTTGGTGCCTAGGCACCCGCAACGCTTTGACGATGTAGCGGCATTGGTCAAAGCCAAAGCTTGGCCACTCATGCGGCGCAGCGAATGGGGAGATTCTCCTGATGCTTCGCTGATGCAGGCGAGTGACGCCTTGGTGTTGGGTGACAGCATGGGGGAAATGGCTTTGTATTTCAGCGCAGCCAGTGTGTGTTTGCTGGGTGGCAGCTTTGAGCCCTTAGGCGGTCAAAACCTGATTGAATCGTGTGCCTGTTCTTGTCCGGTGGTCATGGGCCCGCATACCTTCAACTTTGCGCAAGCCGCAACATTAGCGCAACAGGCAGGCGCGGCCATCAGGGTTCATGATTTGACCGAGGCGGTAGAAGTTGCTTACCGATTGGCATTAGACACACAAGAATGCGCCAACAAGGCCGAACTGGCGCAGCAATTTGCTACTCAACATCAGGGCGCAGTCGCTCGCTGCATAGACCTGATCAAGCCCTTGATGTAAGAGCGCTTAAGGCGTCAGCATGCTGTTGATGTTTTGCAAATCTTCCACCTGCAAAACGCCGCTGAGTTGACGCAGTTTCAGATGACCGACCAGCACGTCATAGCGTGCCTTAGCCAACTTGGCTTTGGTGTCGTAGAGCTTGCTTTGTGCGTCCAAGACGTTGATGTTGATGCGAACACCTACGCTGTAACCCAGTTTGTTTGCATCCAAAGCAACCTGGCTTGATTCTTCGGCTGCTTTCAAAGCTTTGATCTGACTGACACCGGAGAGCAGTCCAAAAAAAGCACTGCGGGTGTTTTGCGAAACATTGCGAACAGCTGCGTCCACATCCGACTCGGCTTTTTGTCGCAAGGAAATGGTTTCTTTCACCCGATTGCTCAATGCATTGCCATTGAACAAGGGCACACTCACCACCACAGCGCCGGTGGTCACACCGACGCGCGAGTCGTAGGTGGTGGCGTAAGTTCCGCTGCTGTTGTTGGTGTAGGAGTAACTCAGTTGCAAATCGACAGTCGGCAGTAGGGCAGACTGGGCTTTGTCAGTTTCCAAGCGAGCCACGTCGCTGGTGATACGGTACTGCTTGATGCTGGGGTTTTTTTGCTCGCTCAGCGCCACCCATTCTTCCACGCGATCAGGAACCGGGCCTTGGGGCTCAACCGCCAAAGAGATGGGTTTGGGGCTGGTGTCTGATTTGCCAACCAATTGGTCAAGCGCCATTTTTTTAACCCGCAAATCATTTTGCGCGGCAATTTCTTGTGCCACAGCCAAGTCATAACTGGCCTGAGCTTCGCGTGTGTCGGTGATGGTGGCTGTACCCACTTCGAAATTGCGTTTGGCAAACGCCAATTGTTCGGCAACAGCTTTCATTTGTGCTTGAATAAATGTCAAGCTGTCCTGACTGGCCAAAATATCAAAATAGGTTTGGCTCAGGCGAACCATCAAATCTTGTTCAGCAGCAAGTAACTGCGCATCAGCGATTTGCAATTGCAAATTGGCTTGCGAAACCTCGGCTTTGTCTCCCGGACGGAACAGGGGTTGTGAACCGAGCAATGTGCCGGTTTGGGTGCCATAGGTGTGCATATCTGTGGCGGAAGCCGGTGCGTAAAAACCGCCACTGTTCAAACTCACGTTCGCGGAGGCAGTGGCGGTGGGTCCCAGCTTGGCCTGCGCTTGCTCCACCTTGAGTCGCGTGGCTTGAGCTTGCAATTGCACTGATTTGTAACTGGCGTCGTAGTTCTTCGCGACATCGTAAAGTTCAACCAGACTTTGACTGCGGGCAGCGCCTGAAAAAGCCATGGACATGGCAGCTATCAAGGGCAGTGTGCAAAACAATTTCATGGTATTCCTTTGTGACAACAATTTAAAAGTGAAAAGCAGAGTTTTCGGTAAAGCCATGCAAACGTGGAATAACCACATCCCACAAAACACGCGCATGACTACTGCCATCTGCATGACGTTGAATGAGCGTAGTTTGCATCACAGGTTCTTCGCCGACGACTGCCAGCAATCGTCCTGTGGGTTTGAGTAATTTCAATAGCGAAGCAGGCACGAAAGCCACAGAGCCTGTGAGCACCATCGCATCGAAAGGGGCCTGGGTAAGCGAAGAAGGCACACCTTGCCCGTGCAAGATGTCGACATTGGAGATGCCTGCATGTTCAAGTCGCTGGCGGGCAGCAGGGATGAAATCTGTTTGGCATTCCAAACTGGTGACATGGGCGCATGACAGCGCAAGCAAGGCAGTCAGATAACCACTGCCCGTGCCGATTTCCAGCACGGTTTCGTGGGGCTGCAGCGCCAGGTCTTGCAATAAACGGGCGTCTACCCGAGGCGCGAGCATATGTTCACCATGCCCGATGGGAATTTCAATATCGCTGTAGGCCAGCGATTCGTAGGCAGCGGGCACAAAATCTTGTCGATCAAGCCGATCTAAACGAGCCAATACTTGCTTATCCAATACCTCCCAGGTACGGATTTGCTGTTCAATCATGTTGAAGCGTGCGACTTGCGGATTCATGGTCGGAAGGGAATACATGGAGTCAGTCATTCTATACAGCGCCACCTTGCGCAGGTGTTGACTTGCCCCGCCAGAGTTTTTTCAACCATTGGCTCAAGTCATCGATATAGCAATAGACCACTGGCACCACGACCAGTGTCAGTATGGAGGAAGTGATCACGCCACCGATGACGGCTTGACCCAGCGGTGCGCGTTGTTCAGACCCTTCAGAGACGGAAAAGGCGAGCGGTACCATGCCGAAAATCATGGCCAGCGTGGTCATCAAAATCGGGCGCAGCCGCACATGAGCGGCCAGCAGCAGGGCACTGGTTCTGTCAAGTGGTGCGTCCCGTGTGCCGTCGCCGCGGTCCAAACCTTCTTGTGCGCGTATCGCAAAGTCCAGCAGCAAGATGGCGTTTTTGGTGACCAATCCCATCAGCATGATCACGCCGATGACTGAGAACATGGATAGGGTTGAGCGAAACGCCATGAGCGCCGCGACAACGCCGATGAGTGTCAAAGGTAAGGCCGTCATCAGTGCCAGCGGTTGCAGAAAACTTTTGAATTGACTGGCCAGAATCATGTAGATGAAGATCACGCCCATGGCCAAAGCAACCAACGCATATTGAAAAGATTCCTTCATGTTTTTGGTCGAACCACCGAACTGGTAACGGTAACCATCCGGCATGGGAATTTCAGCCATGACTGTTTGTATGTCTTTGGATATTTCGCCGGTGGCGCGGCCATAGGCATTGGCGCTAAAGGCTACTTCACGAGACAACTCGCGCCGGTTGATCTGGTTCGGGCCCACACTTTCGGTGACGTTGGCCACCTGGTTCAAGCGCACATTGCGGCTGCTGCCGTCAGAGCCTTGGCCGACACTGAATGGCAGTCTTTCCAAGTCATGCGCGTAGGTTCGCATGGCCGGATCCAGTCGCACCAACACATCGTAAGTCTGATCGTTACCGGCGCGCCAGACACCGACGTTTTGTCCGGCGACCAAGGTGCGCAATTGGTTGGCAATGCTGCCCACACCCAGCCCGAAGTCTGCGGCTGCTTCGCGCTTGACCGTGATGTCAATGGTCGGCTTGTTAGGCTTGACGCTGGACTCGATATCCACCAAACCTTTGATGCCGTTGAGTTTGTTCATCACCAATGCGGCCAGTCTTTCGAGTTCAGCTTGGTCAGGGCCGAGCAGGTAAAACTCGATTTGTTTGCTGCCGCCTACAGAGTCCAACAAGCCGACATGGGTGACGGTGATGCCACCCATGCGTTGCAAACGTTCGCGAATCATGGGTGTGAAATCATTCACATTCAGCTGACGCTTACTGCGGTCGACCAAACGGTAATAGATATTGGCGTAAATTTTTCCGTTGGCGTTGCCGGTGTTGATGGTGCTCAAGGTATAGCGAACTTCCGGGAAACTGCGCAGCATGGTTTCTACTTCACGCGCTTTTGCTTCGGTGACTTGTAAAGAGGAGCCGACAGGGACGTAGAAAGTCACACTGGCTTCAGAGAAATCTGCTTTGGGCACAAACTCAGTGCCCAAAAAACGCACCATGAAAACACTGGAGACAAAAATACCAATGGCCAAGAACACCGTCACCAACTTGTGCTTGAGCGCAAGACTCAGTAATTTTTGATACACCAGTCCGAGGCTGTGGGTGCCATCTTCAAACCATTGCGTCACCCGGCCAATCGTTTTGTCATAAAAACTGCGCTTGCTTGAATGCTCGCCATCACGATGGATGCTCGGGTCGTGCCAGACGCTGGAGAGCATGGGATCCAAGGTGAAACTCACGAACATCGAAATGAGCACCGCGGCCACAATCGTCAGGCCGAATTCGTGAAAGAATTTTCCAATGATGCCCTGCATGAAACCAATGGGCAAAAACACAGCGACGATGGAAAACGTCGTGGCCAACACAGCAAGCCCGATTTCTCGGGTGCCTTCCAAGGCGGCGTTGAATGCAGACTTGCCCATTTGCACATGCCGCACAATGTTCTCGCGAACCACAATCGCATCATCAATCAACAAGCCGATGCACAGGGACAAGGCCATCAAAGTGATCATGTTGATGGTGAAACCCAGCATGCCCATGAACCAGAAAGTACCGATGATGGCAATCGGCAACGTCAAGCCGGTGATGATGGTGGAGCGCCATGAATTGAGAAACAAAAATACAATCAATACCGTCAGCAAGGAGCCTTCGATCAATGTTTTGCGCACGTTGTTCACGCCGACGCGGATCTGACGCGAGCCATCGTAAATATTTTGAAGTTTGACACCCGGCGGCAACTGCGCTTGTAAGTCATTGACGGTTTTCATCAAACCATCCACCACTTCAATGGTGTTGTCGTCTTGAGATTTTTGCACCGACAAAAGCAGGGTTCTTTCGCCGTTGTAAAGCGCCAAATTCTCCAACTCCTGCGCACCATCGTTCACACGCGCGACCTGCGACAACCGCACCATGCTGCCTGCCTTGCGCGCTACGATGATGTTGCCAAAGTCCTCAGGCCGTTGCATGCGACCTTGCACTTGTACCACCCGGTCTTGTTGGATCGAGCGGATGGAACCTACCGGCAAGTCTTGGTTTTCATTGCTAACGGCATCCACCACTTGCTGCGCTGTGATGCCTAGTGACTCCATGGCCTGCGGGTTGAGGTACAAATTGATTTCACGTTTGGTGCCACCGACCAGCAACACGGAACCGACACCACGGACGTTTTCGAGCCGCTTCTTGAGTACCTGGTCAGCCCAATTGGTCATCTCAACTTGCGTCAGCGGTTTAACACCGGCAGGCAAGGAAGCCAAGTCGGTCACGACCGCCAAGGACCAGATAGGACGGCTCGATGGATCAAACCGCAAAATACGTGACTCTTTGACTTCTGTGCGTAAAAACGGATGCACGTTGGAGACTTTTTCCCGCACGTCATCCGCTGCTTTGCGCCCGTTGATATTCAATTGGAATTCAACAATCACGACTGATAAACCTTCGTAACTGCGGGATGTCAGCGCGCTGATACCTGCGGTTGAATTGACCGCTTCTTCAATTTTTTTACTGACTTCGCTTTCAACAATTTCCGGTGATGCGCCCGGGTATTCGGTGGTGATCACCACCACTGGCAAATCAATATTTGGGAATTGGTCAATTTTCAGTGACTGAAAAGAAAACATGCCCAATACCACCAAGGTCAGCATGACCATGGTGGCGAACACCGGATTGCGAAGACTGACTTGGGTGAACCACATGGTTTATGGCTTCGCTGTAGCGGCTGGCGAAGGGGCAGAAACGATGTTCAAGCGCAGTCCTTCGCGCATCAAACCGGCACGTGAAGACAAAACTTGTGCGCCGTTGTCAATGCCTTTGACTTCGACCCAAACGGTTGCATCGTCTTTGCCGATATTGCCGCGCCTGCCCAGACTGACAATCTGGTGAACCACTTGGCCGTTGACCAGCAATTGGACATAAGGCTGGGGTTTGTCAGTGCGTACCATTTCAAGCGGCAAAGCCAACACTTGCTGACGACCCAATTCCAATTGGCCTTGACCATACAAACCTTGACGCAGACCTTGGACGTTTTGCAAACGCAGGTAGACCAGCACGCTGCGGCTGTTAGCCTGCACATTCGGATTGATACGCTGAACCACAGCGTAGACCGGTACGTCATTCCCTTCGAGGGTGAGCAGGGCAGTTTGACCGACACGCACTTCGATGGAGTCAGCCGGACTGAGCGTGGCCTCCAATTCCAAACTGCTCAGGTCAACAATGTCTAAGAGTTTTTGATCAATGGAGACGCGCTCGCCGGGTTGCGCCAAGCGCGCAGCAATTTGTCCGTTGATGGGAGAGATCAAGACCGTGTCGTCCAAGGATTTTCGAGCCACATCCGCGCCCGCAGAGGCAGCGTTGAAAGTGGCTTTGGCGCCTAATAGCGTGGCCTCAGAAGCTTCAAGCGCGGTTTTGGAGATGAAGCCTTGGTCTACCAAGGCTTTGTTGTTGTCGAATTGACGCTGGGCAATATCGATTTGCGATTTGGCGGCATCGGCTTGCTGCTCGGCTTGACGCAGCTTGCGTTGGAACTCGGCGGGATCGATTTTGGCGATGGTTTGTCCGGCTTTGACACTGTCGCCTTCGCGGCCATTCAACATCAGCAATTCACCGGAAACCCGCGCTTTGATGGTGACTGTGTTGAGGGCTTTGAGGTTGCCCGACACAGGCAAGGTGTGCCGCAGGGTTTGCAACTCTAAAGTAGTGACATTGGAGGTTAGCAACTCACTGGCAGGGGTGTCGTTGGTCGCTGCCGGAGCAGTGGCGACGGCTTGGGCAGTCGCGCTGTTTTTTCGCATTTGCCAGTAGCCCACTGCTGCGATCACGATTGCGCTGAGCAATATCCAAGTAATTTTGGATCTCAATTTCATGTAGATAAGCTCCGGTTTTTCAATAGATAGGTTATCTGTTTAGCCAGCCATGCATCAAGGCGTGAACATGCGATTGCAAAAAAACTTCTGGCTTGAAAGTTGAAGAGTCAACACATGCGGAGAGTGAATGCTTCCACATGCTGAGGAACAAAATGACCGATACCAAGCTGTAAACCGCTGTGTCTGTATCAATGGCTCTGAATTCTCGATTGTCAATGCCACGTTGCAGAATTTTTTTGAACAAGGCCTGGCCGGGACGCATGACCTCGGTTTCGTAAAACTGCACCACATCCGGGAAATTGCTGGCTTCGCTGGTCACCAGTTTGGTGATGCCGCTGGCCTCTGTATTGCCAATGCGCTGCCACCAGGATTGCATGGCGTAGTTCACCATGTCTTCGGTACTGCCTTTGAAATCGGCAAATTCTTTGTTCCAGACAGGAAAGTGTTCGGACAAATTGGCGCGAATGACGGCCTTGAACAAATCTTCTTTGGAATTGAAATACAAAAAAAGTGTGCCTTTGGAAACACCTGCGCGTGCTGCGATTTCTTCAACCTTGGTCGCGGCAAAACCTTTTTCAACAAACAAACTCAGCGCCGCCCCTAATAGCTCCTGCGGACGGGCTTCTTTGCGACGCTCGCGCTTGCCTTGTTGTGGCTCAATGGAGGAGTGTGGGATGGTGGTGAGCATATTAATGACCGACTGGTTAGTAATGTAACCTGTCGGGTTTTCGGGGTCAACCGCAAAGGTTATTTAGGTCAGCCGTATACCCAACCACTCCCTCAACACCCAATAACTGTGCCTCAAGCCGTTGGCAGTGGGAAAAAAATCAATCGGCAAATTCACAGGCGGCTGCAAATAACCCATCGGCGCGGGCATGACCTCAAACCCCGCTTGCTCAAAATTGCGCACACTGCGCTGCATGTGCCAATCATTGGTCACCAACGCAATGCGTTGGATACCCCCTGGTGACAAAATTTCGAATGCACGCAAAGCGTTCTCACGGGTGTCGCGTGATGTGCTGTCCTGCCAGCGAAGTTGCCTGTCAAAATCGCGCGCCAAAGTTTGCTCAGCCACCTCAGCTTCGCTGTGCCGTTGGCTGTCCGATGCCGCCCAGCCTTTTCCGCCCGCGTAAAGCATGGGCAACTCAGTGCGCTTGGCCAATAAAGTCGCGTATGCCAGACGTTTGTAGGCGATATCCGTCAGTTCCTCGCCGCCGTATTCCGGCGCGAATTGCTCCACGCCGCCGCCCAGCACGACGATGGCCTGTGCCTTGTCCAAGTCCTTTGCGCTGACCGGCGCGTAGCTTGTCAGCAGCAGGCGGTTTAAGCCATAGGCGGTAGCGTCACAGGCCAAAAGCCACATCGCCAGGCTGCAGATCAGCACCGCAACCCTTGCTGCTCGTTGGAATTTGCGTACCAACAAACCGGCCAGAAAGATCAACAACAACAGACCGCCGGGTGGCAGCACAAGCGCCGTCAACAGAGGTTTAAGGAAGCCGAGTGAAAACATGGATTGAAGTGTCCCACAACCCGCATCACCAGCGCGTGTAGGTGAATTGGTTGGGGGTACGGCCATTACACAGTGGTTTGTATAAGATCAACGTATGAACATGTCAAACATCAAAAACATCACATTAGGCGGCGGCTGTTTCTGGTGTACCGAGGCGGTCTTCCAGCGCGTGAAAGGCGTGGTCAGCGTCGAGTCCGGATACTGCAACGGTTTAATGCCCGGGCGTCCCAGCTACGAGCAGGTATGCCGGGGTGACACCGGTTTTAATGAAGTGGTGCAAATCAGTTACGACCGGGACGTCATCTCTTTGCGTCAACTGCTGGAAATCTTTTTTGACATTCATGACCCGACCAGTTTGAACCGCCAGGGCAACGACACGGGCACGCAATACCGCAGCGGCATTTATTACACTGACAAGGCCGACCAGGTGACGGCGATGCAGTTCATTTCTGAAGTCACCAGCCAGGGCGACTACGACCGCAACATCGTCACCGAGGTGTTGCCTCTTGATCACTACTGGCCGGCCGAGGACTACCACCAAAATTATTTTGTCAACAACCCGGACCAGGGTTATTGCACGTTTGTGGTGGCACCCAAGGTGCGCAAACTGGGACAGCACTACAGCGAATGGCTCAAGCCCTGAGCGGCATTCAAGGCGCTAAGCGTTCCATTAACCATTGGTCTTGCTGTTTGACATATCGCAAGCGGTCATGCAAACGTGCGCCGCCGCCTTGCCAGAATTCCCAAGCGTCAGGCACCAGCCGGTAACCGCCCCAATGCGGCGGGCGAGGTGGTTCTTGTTGAAATTTGTCCGCATAGTTTTTCAATTCACGCTGAAGCCATTCGCGCGAAGCGATGGTCTGGCTTTGCGGGCTGGCCCACGCGCCTATGCGTGAGGCCAGCGGGCGCGAGTGGTAATAGGTGTCGCTGTCAGCCGCGCTGATTTTTTCGACGCGGCCTTCGATGCGCACCACGCGCTCCAACTCCACCCAGTGAAATTGCAGAG
>CANHLD010000050.1 GCA_947461325.1 Comamonadaceae bacterium | reverse complement strand
TGCCGGGCCGCTCACAGTTAGACAACAGCACCGACCAAACTTCAGGCATGGACTCACTGTCCCAGCCCGGCAAATCACTCCAAGCCACCGGCACCATTTGACTGCGTCTGGATGCAGTGGGCACGGTATCGGGCGCAGTGGCTGTGACGGTAGGCAAATTGGCAGGCGAGGTCACCGGTGCCGGGCTCGGTTTGGCAATGGTCGCCGTTGGCACTGCCTCAGGCAAAGGCGCAAGCTTGCTGGCACAGGCAGCAAGCAATACAGGCAACATCCATCGCCACACATAAAGCCAGCGCAGACCACCCACGCGAGCCCCTAAGATGGCGGTTTGTCTTGACCATGGAAAAAGAAACATGCTGCTGATTTTGCTTGAAGCTTTGCTTGCCGGTGGCATACTGGTTTTCATCGTGTGGTGGACCATGTTTTCCGGACGACGCGATGGTGAACGGCGAGACGAGGAATAAATCAACCCACGACGGGTAAGACGGCTGGCAATTGCTGCCTGCGGTCAAGCAGTGTTTGCATATTCAAGTCTGCCACCACACACGCCGCGCCCTGCGGTTGACAAGCCACCACTTGGCCCCACGGGTCCACCCACATAGAGTGTCCCCAAGTGCGCCTGCCGTTTTCATGTGTACCGGCTTGCGCGGCCGCACCGACCCACACCAGACTGTCCAAGGCACGGGCGCGCAACAACACTTCCCAATGTGCAGAGCCGGTGGTGTAGGTGAATGCGCTGGGCATGAGCATCAAGTGCGCGCCCATATCAGCAAGTTGTTGATAGAGCGATGGAAAGCGCATGTCAAAGCAAATGCTCAAACCGATGCGCCAGGTATGACAGTCACGCGAGGGCAAATCGAAACACACCGGCGTGTCACCAGCTTGCAAGACACGCGCTTCGTCATAGTTTTCAAGCCCATTGTCGAAATGGAACAAATGGATTTTGTCGTAGCGCGCCACGTTTTCACCACTCGGGTTGAACACCAGACACGTGTTGCGCACACGGCTGGCATCGCCCGGCACAGCTATCGGCAAACTGCCTGCAACGAGCCACAGGCCATGGCGCTTGGCCATGGCGGACAAAGCGGTTTGCATCGGTCCCGCACCAAAGGCTTCTGCAATCTGTAATTTGTCTGTGTCGTGTTGACCCATGAGGCAAAAATACTCGGGCAACACCGCCAGTTCTGCGCCTTGCGCGGCGGCTTGTGCCATCAATTGATCAGCCGTGTCCATGTTGACCTGCACCGAGCAGGCAGACACCATTTGCAGCAATGCGGCTTTCATGGTTTGGCGTTGGCAGGTTTGCCGGGCGTTGTTGACTTGCTGTCTGGCTCAGGGGCTTCCACTTTGGTGACCTTGGGGTCTTTCCAGGTTCCTTGCACGTGAAACTCCTCTGTGTTGGATTTCATCAACGGCTTGCGCAACACATACTGCGCCAAAAAGGTGGTGAGCCCCACCAGCGGGTTGATGGCGCTGTAAACCAAGGATGCAGTGCCTGCATTCAACTCCGGCACGATCACCACTTTCAGGTCCTGGGTCTCGTTTTTGAGATCCGCTTTGCCTTCCATCAACACCGCCGCACTCACGCCTTTCATTTGGATATTGTTGGTGCTTGCTATGCCTTGCTGAATGGTGACATCGCCACGCACAAAATCAAACAAAAAACCTTCGCTGAATAAATCGCTGAAGTCCAGCTTCAATCGCCTAGGCAATGACTGCAAACTCAACACGCCAAGCAAGCGCGCCACACCCGGCTCGGTTTGCAAAAACTGGCCGCGCTCCATGTTGACATTGAATTGACCGCTCATGCTGTTGTAGTCAGGCGAAAAAGGCGAGCCTTGCCAGCTGATTTGCCCGACCATGCGCCCCTTGCCATTTCGTATCGCATCTTTGTAGCCCAGCCTGTTGAGCAGTTCACCGGAGTCTTGAATCTGCAAAGTGAATTCAAGTTGCGATCGCTTGGCCACCGCCTTGGCTGCTCCGCCCCATTGACCTTTGCTTTGAAAACTGGCCTCTGGCAAAGTGAGATTGAGCTTACTTAAAACCCATTCCCGCGTTCCGGAAGTGTTGGTGCGGGCAAAGCCTTCGATCTCGGCTCGACCCATGGCGATACCGCGCAACTCCAAGTTGTCGATCACGATATCCAGCGCGGGCATGTCTTTAGGCGACTCGGACAGCGTGGTTTCGACCTCTTCCAGCGCCGAGGGTGGAATGCTTAAATGGGCCAAACGAGCAGTGATGCGTGCACTCGCGCCGTCCATTGCAGGTCGGTAATCCGCCGTTCCTTGGAACTCGTTGGCACGCGCTTGAATGCGCCATTGCTTGGGTTGCTTTTCTGCACTGGCTTGAAACTGGCTAAAGGTGCGCGAAGACCACACCAACTCCTGGCTTTGAATATCTATTTTGGTTGGCATGTAAGCCACCGCATTGTTTTTGGCGGCTGCTGCTGGTTTGGCAGTGGGTTCGGTATCCATCCAACTGTTGAGAACAGTTTGCCATTCATCCATATTCAATTGCGCTTGCTTGATCTGCATCACCACACTGTTGTCCGCAGGCTCTTTGGGCGGAGGTAATTTGCCTAGCTGTATGTTGCCGCGCACCACAGTGGGTGTTGCGCCGCTGATATCTCTGACGTAGTTCACTGACAGCAACTGGCCAAGATTGAAACTCAACTGCTCTACCAATGGGGTCGCACGGCCAGAGGCAGCGCTAGACACCATAGATTCATAACGCATAGGCAGCAACGCGCTGGCCTGCTTGTCCAACGGTGCCGGCAAGTCAATCGCCATGCCTTGCAAGTTACTGATGATGGTCAATTCGGGGGTGCCTTGTTTCAACCCCAGAGTGGCTACGTAAGTGGTATTGCCATTGAGTTTGGCCAGCACCTCGGACACACCCGCGAATTCAGGCGCTTGTTTGATGGCGTCCGATGTGATGTTGCCTTGCAATGCCAAGCGCGTAGGTCCGTCCCATGCGCCATCTGCAAAACGCAAACCGCCATCCAAGCGGGCCTCACCGCCCAACACGGACAGTCTGGTGTTGCGAACGCTCATACCGTTTTGGGTGTAGTTCACCACGCCTTTGGCTTTGTATAGCTTGGGGACAGGCGGTTGCAGTTGTATGTCATTGCCCAGCAAATTGACCGACCCTTGCACCCGCGTGTTGTCCAAGTCTGACAGTGGTACGGTGAGGTGGAACTGATGTTCGGCCACACCACTGACACCGGCAGGATTAAACAAACTGCCCACCGACTCCGACAAGGGAGAGTTGTTGATGGCCAGCAATGCGTCATTGAGATTGCCTTTGAGTTGTACGGTCACATCCACCACGATGTCATTCATATCAGCTATTTGTACATCTAAACGGGTGAGTTGCAAAGCCACTGGCTGGCCTATGCGTGCCGACGTAGATTTGATTTGCATTTGGTTGCGGTTGATGACCATTTCACCGGCAAACTGCTGCAAGGCTGGCCAATTGGGGGGCGCTTGCTTCCCGAAACTGGCAGGTGCAGTTGCAGGCGAATACTGAAACCCCAACTGCTGAAACGGCGCCCGCACCAAAAAGACACCCTCATTGTTTTTATCGAACGGGAAGCGGTCCATGTTCCCTTTGATCTGCACAGATACCTTTTCAAACCATCCCGCACCGGTGGCTTCTTTCAAATAACGTCTGGCTTCAACATCCATCTCCAACGGTAGGTAGCGGTGTAGCCGGGACGCTTGCAAGCGTTGAATTTGTGCATCCAATTCCAAATGGCCCTGAGGCAACTTGCTGTCCCCCTCTGACCAAGTCAGTTCAAAATTGCCTTGGGTATCCGCATTGGCAAGTTTTGCGTTTTGCAACTGCACTTGTAAACGTTGATTCACCCGGGTCCAGGTGAGCGAGCTTGAAAATGTTTTCAACGGCACCAGCGGGTCTTCCAGCCAGTCCACCAGGCTCACGCTGCCGTCTTGCACTTCAACCTGCGCTTTGCCGCCTGCTTCATTGATTTCAAAATCCACATTGGCACCGGTCACGCCGGGCCACCAATCGTCCTCGGGCTTAGGAGTTTTGTGCGCGGGACTGGCATTGACTTCCAGTTTCTTGATCTGACCGGTGGCCTTGAAATGAAAACCGGGTGAAGAAGCATCGAACCATTGCAGATGCAAAGCATGCACGTGTCCGCGCGGTTGTGTTTGTGCCAGTAACGCGTGCGTGCTTTCATCCATAGGTATGCGTTGCGCAATCCGGGTGATGACATCCAAGGGCATGTCTTCAATATGCAACTCACCGGTGCTGGCAAAGGGGTCTTGTTCACTGCTGGCGTGTTTCCAAGCAAAACGTGTTTTGCCGCTTGACCATGCGCTTGACTGCGCCGGGGTGACTTTGATTTGTTCTGTGACGACCTCTTGCCCCAAGCCGCCCATCCAAGATTGCATGCGCAGCCTGCCCTCGATTTGCATCAGGTGGATGTCATCAAGTTGCTGCGCCAATTTGACTTTGACATCTTTGAGACTGACATCCAAGGTGTGGTTATTCCACACCCCTTGGTCAATATCCACCCAAGCGCGCACCCAGCCTTCGCCTGACACCACATCAATGTTGAGGTATGCCTTGGCATAAGCCGCCATTCGGCTGATATCTATGTGCGGCATCTGCGTATAAAAACTCCCCTTCCACGTGGAGACATCGCTGGCGCGGCTGTTAAGTAGCGCTTGATTGAAGCGGCCTTGGATGCTGATGGCCTGACCCCATTCGGGCGGAGGCGTTGCATCCAATCGCCAAGCGTGGCTGCGCAAGCCATTGCGCAATGAAACATTGACATCCGTCAAATCGACCTCGGGTTGCTGCAGCATCTGGTCAACCCAACGCAAGCTGCCGTCGCGTATGGAAATATTCGGCTGACGCAATAACCAATCGGTCAGTGAGGTGTCGTCTGCGCCGCCAATGGGAACACCCGCTATTTGCCAATGGCCTTGCGCGTCTCGCAAGATTTCAAGCTGTGGCGATTGCAACTCAATGCTGTCGAGCGTCAGGCTCAGCAAGGAAGCAGGCGACAAACTGATGCGCACGCTTGGCAAGCGCAAGACTTCCTGGTCTTGCTGGTCACGCAACACGAAATCGGAAAGCACGAAAGAAGGCACCCAACCATCGGATTCGGATTGCAGTTCACCGATGCTGACTTTCACTCCCCAGGCCTGCGAAGCCATGGCTTCAATTTGCGGTTGCCAATCCAATATTCGCGGCACAATCAACCAATGCAATGTCAGCGTAGACAACACCATCAGCGACCAAAAACCAATCACCAACCACCACACCCAGCGGGTCAATCTGACATACCAACGCAGACCGGCAGCGGTATCAGTCTTAGGCATAAGTTGATCAGACATGCAAAATAACGACCTGGGCAAAGTTGAGGTTCATATGAAATTATCACCGCCCGAGCCAATCCCCACAGAAAGACCGATATGAATAGCCCGGTTTGTTCTGCCAATGGTTCACGTTTGGTGCAACGTTTGCGTCGTCGGTATGCAGACCAATTGCACTGGCTGGCAGCGGGCAAGCCCTCACCTGACAGCCTGACAAGTTGTTATGCGCAGTTGCTGACGTACTACCCTCAGACGGCAGATGCTTTGCGTGTATTGAGGCAATTGCTGATGGAGCGACTCGTTGTCCTAGACACCGAGCAACAAGCCGACTTGGCAGTGGTGACCGCGAGCATGACTTGGCTGGCCGAGTTCAGCCTTGACACCGCTCTCACCGAAGCTTTGGCACGTGTGGCCGAGCGTCACGGATGGCCGCGTCGCGCCGATGGTGCGCTAGCGCAACTGTGGGTGGTGGGCATGGGCAAACTCGGCGCCGTCGAATTGAATGTGTCCAGCGACATCGACCTGGTGTATGTGTATGACGAAGACGGCGTCACGGACGGCGATGCGCAAGGACGCGCCAGCATCGACAACCAGGCGTTTTTCGACAAAGTGGTCAAGCAGTTGTTCCAGTTGATTGGTGACACCACCGAACACGGACAGGTGTTTCGCATGGATCTGGCCTTGCGCCCCAATGGCGAATCCGGCGCCAGCGTGGTGTCACTGGCCGCCTTGGAAACCTATTTTCAAGTGCAAGGGCGCGAATGGGAGCGACTGGCCTGGCTCAAAGCGCGGGTGGTGGCACCCGCAGCCTTCATTGACAAGGTACCGGCCTTGCGCGAGATCGTCACGCCGTTTGTCTTTCGCCGTTACCTGGATTACAACGTGATCGACGCTTTGCGCGATTTGCACCGGCAAATCCGCGCCCATGCGGTGCGGCTGAGTGCCGGTCGACCCGAGCGAGCGGACGACATCAAACTCGGGCGCGGCGGTATTCGCGAGATTGAATTCACGGTGCAATTGCTGCAAGTGGTGCGCGGTGGTCAGTTCCCCGAGTTGCGCATGCGTCCCACGCTGACTGCTTTGCCCGCTCTTGTGCAGGCGCGATTGATGCCGGCCGATACCGCCGCCGAGTTGGCACAAGCCTATGTATTTTTACGCCGCGTAGAACACCGGGTGCAATATCTGGACGATAAACAAACCCATGTGCTGCCCACTGATGAAACTGATTTGCAATGGATAGCGCACAGCTTGCACTTGGCAGACAGCACTGAGTTGAAGACCCGTTTGCAACACTGGCGCGACCTGGTTGCGCTGGAGTTCGAACGTTTGTTGCGACCGGTGGCGCAGACAGATAGCACACCGGTGCCCAGCGTATCCACGCAGGATTTCGATTCGATACAAGAACACCTCAGCCCAGCGCTGCGCCAACGGGTGGCGGCATGGTCTGATTCACCGCGTTACAAAAACTTGCGCGAGGACGCCAGACAACGTTTGCTGAAACTGCTGCAACGCACCCACCACTGGCTAGAGGAAGGCCGCATCAGCGAAAACTCGGCGCTGCGTTGGTGCGATTGGATGGAGCCTTTGCTGCGGCGAGAGACCTATTTGTCCTTGCTGCTGGAGCGTCCCCAAGTGCATGAACAATTGCTGAAATTGCTGGATGCCGGACGCTGGACCACGGCATACCTGATGAAGTATCCCGGCGTGATCGACGAGTTGGCCGACCCAGCCGTGCTGGATGAGCGCTTGGATGTCATAGCTTTGCAGCGCAATATCCAAACCCGTTATGACGCCTTGCAAGCTCATGCAGGGGATGACGAGGAGAGCCTGCTCAATTTGTTGCGCCGCGCCCACCACAACGAATTGTTTTTGACGCTGGCTCGTGACGTGCAAGGCCGTTTGACAGTGGAGCAAGTCGCTGACGATTTGAGTGCGCTGGCAGACACCATGGTGCAAATCACCGCGCAATGGGTCTGGCAACGATTGAAACAGCGGCACCGGGACACGCCTTGTTTCGGCATCATCGGTTATGGCAAATGGGGCGGCAAGGAACTGGGCTATGGCAGCGATTTAGACATCGTCTTTATTTACCGCGACGAGCATCCGCAAGCGGCCGAAATTTATGCGCCGTTTGCGCGCAAACTGATCCAGTGGCTGACCACCCAAACCGGTGAAGGCCATATGTATGAAATCGATACAGCGCTTCGGCCTAACGGCAACTCGGGCTTGCTGGTCAGCAGCATCGAAGCCTTTGCCGACTACCAGACCCAGCGCGGCAGTAACACCGCTTGGCTGTGGGAACACCAGGCCATGACACGCGCACGTTTTTGCGTGGGCGACCCGGCCTTGCGGGAGGCGTTTGAAACCATCCGCAAGCAAGTACTGTGTGCGCCCCGCGAGCTGCAAGCTTTGGCCTCCGAGATTGTCGCCATGCGCCACAAATTGCGCGCCGCTTACCCGGTGCCCGCCGGCCAATTCGATTGCAAACACAGCCCCGGCGGCATGATCGATGCCGAATTTGCGGTGCAGTTTTTGGTGCTGGCCTACGCGGCCAGCTACCCGGGCTTGCAAGACAACGTAGGCAATATTGGTTTGATGCTGCAAGCGCAATCTGCCGGACTGCTGCCGCCCGGCGTAGGAACGGCCGCTGCCGATGCCTACCGGGAATTGAGGCATTGGCAACACCAGGCCCGGCTGGATGAAATGGCGGGCAGAGATGACAGCGGCCAACTCCACCCGCACCGCGATGCCATATTGCAACTGTGGCATGCGGTTTTCGCTTTGACATGAGGGGCTTTAGCCACTGTCGGAGACAATACGTGCAACTTAACGCATGATTAACCCATGAAATCTCTTTATTCAATGAAATTATTCAGCTTGTTTTTCATTTGGTTTGCCCTGTCGCTGTCAACAACAGCACAATCACAAACCAAGCCCGCTACCTCTGGCGGCGGCAAATGCCCCGCCGTGCTGGACTACACGGTCGAGCGTTTGCAAGACGAAAAACCGCAAAACCTGTGTCAGTACGCCGGACAAGTGGTGTTGGTGGTCAACACCGCCAGCTTTTGCGGCTTCACCCCGCAATACAAAAACCTAGAAGAACTCTACGCACGCTACAAAGACAAAGGTCTGGTGGTGTTGGGCTTCCCGTCCAACGATTTTTCACAAGAACCTGGCAACAACCAAAAGATCGCTGACTTTTGTGAAAACACTTACGGCGTGAAATTTCCCATGTTCAGCAAGACCACAGTGCGCGGCGCTGATGCCTCACCTCTTTTCAAGCAGCTGACCCAATTGACCGACACCGCACCTAAATGGAACTTTTACAAATACCTGATCAGCCGCGACGGCAAACAGGTGAAAAGCTTCAACAGCACCACCGATCCGCTGCAAGCCAGTTTTCTGGCCGAGGTCGACAAACAACTCAACGCCAAAACGCCTTGACATGACTGCGCGGGTAGCCATCGTCGGCTCAGGCATTGCCGGACTGTCGGCCGCCCATCACCTGCAAGGCCATGCTGACATCAGCTTGTTTGAAGCAGGTGATTACTTCGGCGGCCATACCCACACGGTTGACATCACACTGCCAGGCCCGAATGGTCCGGTCAGCATCGGCGTGGACACCGGCTTTCTGGTTTACAACGAACGCACTTACCCGGGTCTGATCGATTTGTTTGAGCAACTCGGCATTGAAACCGCGCACTCGGACATGTCGTTTTCGGTGCAAGCGCCTTGGGGCACAAGCGGCCGCACCCTAGAGTGGAACGGTGCCGATCTCAACAGTGTATTTGCCCAACGCAGCAACTTGTTGCGACCCAAGTTCTGGTGGTTGCTGCGAGAAATCATTCGCTTCAATACCCTGTGCACCCGACTTGCGCAGTCGTATGACGACGGCGCGTTGATGCAACCCTTGCAGGATTTTTTAGACAGCCACGGTTTCGGCGACACGTTCCGCGACACTTATTTGCTGCCCATGCTGGGCTGCATATGGAGTTGCCCGACCTCGCAAATGCTGCAGTTTCCTGCCGCCACCATGGTGCGGTTTTGCGACAACCATGGTTTGCTGCAAGTCAACAACCGTCCGCAATGGTTCACGGTGCAAGGCGGCGCCAAACACTATGTAGAAGCCATCACCTCGCGGATTGAAAACAAAAACTTAAACACACCGGTGCAATCGATTGAGCGCGACGGTAACGGTGTGGTGTTGCACACTGCCCGGGGCGCCGAGCGTTTTGATCACGTGGTGATCGCCGCACATGCCGACCAATGTTTGCAGATGCTGGCGCAACCCACAACCGAAGAACGCGACGTATTGTCGCAAGTCGGTTTTCAAAATAACCGTGCGGTGTTGCACACAGACGCCAGCGTCATGCCGCAAAAGCGCTTGGCCTGGGCGGCCTGGAATTACCAGCGCACCGCTGACACACAGGAAAATGCCCACGTGTGTTTGCATTACTGGTTGAACAAATTACAGCCGCTGCCTTTCACTCAAAATGTGTTTGTCTCTCTCAATCCCGCGCAACAGATTGCGGCTGAGCATGTGCTGGGTGAGTTTGACTATGCACACCCGGTGTTTGACTTGGCCGCCATCCAAGCGCAACGCCGCGTCAACAGTTTGCAAGGCGTGCACCACACTTGGTTTGCCGGGGCTTGGATGGGCTACGGTTTTCACGAGGACGGCTTCAAAGCCGGACGCGCTGCCGCCCAAGGCATCTTGCAGGAATTGATGCAGGAAGAAGCGGCTTGAACACCGCTGCTCAGCACCAACCGCTGATTGGCACAGGTCAGGTGCGCCACACCCGGCAACGCCCCAGCGTTCACGCCTTCGCTTACCGCACTTGGTTTTTGCTGCTGCCCATGCGCAGCATGGCACGTCACGGTGGTGGCGCCTTGGCGCTCAACCGACGCGCGCTCGTGTCTTTTCATGACGCTGACCACGGTGACGGGCGCAGTGCAGGCCAAGGCGGTGCACTGGCCTGGCTTGACGAATTGCTGCTCGCCCACGACATACAGGATGCGCAAGGCGAGGTCTGGTTGCACACCTATGCCCGTGTGCTTGGCTATGTGTTCAAGCCAGTCAGCTTTTGGTATTGCCACCGCGCAGACAACTCACTCGCCGCCATCGTGGCTGAAGTCAACAACACCTTTGGCGAACGCCACTGTTATGTGCTGCCTTCTCCACGCTACGGCGTGAGCATGGCGGCAGACAAAGTGTTTTATGTGTCTCCATTTTGCGAAGTGCTGGGCAAATATGTGTTTCGCTTCATGCGCACCGACAGCGTTGAGGGTGAACGCACTGTCGTGCG
>CANHLD010000049.1 GCA_947461325.1 Comamonadaceae bacterium | reverse complement strand
TTGGCCCTGCGGCTTTGGGCGGCTTGTTGATGGGCACCATCGTCACCGGTTTGTTCGTGGCTATTTCCATGTGCACCGGCGGCGGTGCTTGGGACAACGCCAAGAAATATATCGAAGACGGACACCACGGCGGCAAAGGTTCGGACACGCACAAAGCAGCTGTGACCGGCGACACCGTGGGCGACCCCTACAAAGACACAGCCGGTCCTGCGGTCAACCCCTTGATCAAGATCATCAACATCGTGGCGCTCCTCATCGTGCCCGTGATGATGTCGATCCATGGCGGCAGTGTGGCCAAAACGGCTGTGGCGGTGGAAACACCTGCGGCTATAAGCGCACCTGCTGACACCACAGCGGCTCCTGCGGCTGAAGAAAAGAAGTAAGGTGAAATAGCCTTTAGCTTTAAGAAAGACCCGCTTAGGCGGGTCTTTTTTTCAGCTGGCCTCTTTTGAAGCTTACTGACCTGATTATCCAATGGTCAATCAAGAAAGGGCACAATCTAGGGATGTCAGAACGCGTCATCCCCGTCATCGATCAGCGCAATCTCCGCGCCACCGTCCCCGCTCAACCCGTTCCCGCCACCGGCCTGCTCGGCGACAAGCTTGGTCGCCCGCTGCGCGACTTGCGCATCAGCGTCACCGACCGCTGCAACTTTCGCTGCAACTACTGCATGCCCAAGGAAGTGTTCGACACCAATTACAAATACCTGCCGCACTCCTCGCTCTTGAGCTTTGAGGAAATCACCCGCACCGCTTCCATTTTTGTGGCGCACGGCGTGCAAAAAATCCGGCTTACCGGCGGCGAGCCTTTGCTGCGCAAAAACCTCGAACTCTTGATCGAACAACTGTCTGCGCTGCGCACGCCCGACGGCCTGCCCTTAGACCTCACCTTGACCACCAACGGCTCTCTGCTCAGAAGAAAAGCGCAAGCGCTGAAAGCCGCTGGTCTGCAACGCGTCACCGTCAGCCTCGACGGTTTGGACGACGCCATCTTTCGTGCCATGAACGATGTGGACTTTCCCGTGGCCGATGTGCTGGACGGCATCGAAGCCGCCAAAGAAGCCGGTCTGGGTCGCGATGCCAAAGGCAATTTCAGCGGTTTGAAAATCAATATGGTGGTGAAGAAAAGCACCAACCTGAGTGAAATCATCCCCATGGCGCGCCACTTTCGCGGCAGCGGTATCACGCTGCGCTTCATCGAATACATGGATGTGGGCGAAACCAACGGCTGGCAAATGGACGAGGTCTTGCCATCTGCCGACTTGATCAAGCTATTGCAAACCGAGTTCCCGCTGGTGCCGCTGGAAGCCAGCGCCCCGGGTGAAACCGCGCAACGCTGGGGTTATGCAGACGCCTCCGGAAAGTTTGATCCGGCGCTTGGCGAAGTTGGCGTTATCAGTAGCGTGACGCAAGCGTTTTGCAGCGATTGCAACCGCGCACGTTTGTCCACCGAGGGCCAGTTGTATTTGTGTTTGTTCGCGGTGCAAGGCCACGATTTGCGCAGCCTGTTGCGCGAAGGCGCGAGCGACGCTGACATCGCATCGGCCATAGGCTTGGTCTGGCAGCAACGCGAGGACCGCTATTCCGAGCTGCGCGGAAAAAACCAATTGCCCGCAACAGCTGACGGCAAGAAACGCGTGGAAATGAGCTACATCGGCGGCTGATCATGCAGCCCACGTTTGTATTGCCAAGCAAGCACAACATCACCGGCTGCATATTGGCGGGCGGGCGGGCTTCGCGCATGGGCGGCGTCGACAAAGGTTTGCAACTGTTTCGCGGCCAGACACTGGTGCAACACGCCATCGCGCGTTTGCAGCCGCAAGTGTCGGAAGTGCTGATCAACGCCAACCGCAACCCCACTGACCACGCCTTAACCGGATGCAAGGTAATTGCTGACACAGAGTACGCAGACATGGGGCCGCTCAGCGGTTTTCTCACCGGGCTTCAACACTGCGACACCGAATGGTTGGTGACCGTGCCTTGTGACAGTCCATTTTTTCCGCTTGATTTGGTGGACAAACTCTCTCAAGCTGTTACGGATAAACAGTCCTTGATTGCCATGGCGCAAACGCCCCGCTTGTCTGACAAGACATGTGAATTGCAACCGGTGTTTTGTTTGATGCACCGCAGTCTGCTGGATTCTTTGCGCATCTATTTGCAAAACGGCGGCCACAAAATCAGCCTATGGGCCAAGCAACAAGTCCCGCTTGCCTTGTGCCCATTTACAAAAGTGCCGACAAGCACAGACCCATTCGCCAACGTCAACACTATGCAAGAACTTCAGGACTTGTCGCCCTGAAGTTCTTGACTTCAACCGTGTGATGGACCCGTCTCTTCCACCACCGTCATGTTCGGGCCGGGTGTTGCCTTGCGGGCAAACAGTGAGTACATGGTGGGCACCACAAAAATGGTGAGCAACGTGCCCAGCGACATGCCACCCACAATCACCCAACCGATTTGGCGACGACTCTCGGAACCTGCGCCTGTTGCCAGCGCCAGCGGAATCGCACCGAGCACCATGGCGCCGGTGGTCATCAAAATCGGGCGCAGTCGCAAGGTGGCAGCGCGATGTACAGCAGCCACTGCAGTCATGCCAGTGGCTCGCAATTGGTTGGCAAACTCGACAATCAAAATACCGTGTTTGGTGATCAAACCAACCAGCGTGATCAAACCAATCTGGCTGTACACATTCAAGGTGCTCTCGGTGAATTTGAGCGCCAGCAATGCGCCGACCATGGACAAAGGCACAGACAACAAAATGACGAACGGGTCGACAAAGCTTTCAAACTGCGCGGCCAGCACCAGGAAAATAAATACCAGGGCCAACACAAACACACTGCTCAGTGAACCACTGGACTGCGCAAATTCTCTCGAACTACCGTTCAAATCAGTGGAATAACCGCTCTTCAACACACGGGCTGTGACTTCGTTCATGAACTTGAGTGCTTCACCCAATGAGTACGTGGGCGCCAAATTGGCCGTGAATGACACGCTGCGGCGCTGGGCGAAATGGTTCAATTCGCGCGGCACCACAACCTCTTTCAAATGCACCAAGGCAGACAAAGGCACCATCACATCGCCTTTGGCGCGCACGAAAATCTTTTCAATGCCGTCCGGGCTGTCTCGGCCTTTGGCATCGGCTTGTACCACCACGTCGTATTGCTCACCGTTGCGCTTGAATTGCGTGACAGTGCGCCCGCCCATGGCCGTTTCAACTGCACGGGCGATGGTGTCGACCGGCACACCTAAGTCAGCTGCACGGTCTCTGTCGACTTCCATGCTGAGTTCAGGTTTATTCAAACGCAAGTCCACATCGGCACTGACGATGCCCGGGTTTTTAGCGATTTCTTCCTGCAATGTTTTGGTGACCTTGGCCAGGTTTTCGTAACTGTCGCCTGTCAACACCACAAAGTTGAATGGACGCTCACGGAATGCTTGCCCCAATGATGGCGGGGTAATGGGAAACGCCATGACGCCCGGCAAACTGGCCACGGCAGGCATCATTTCACGCGCCAGATTCAAAGTGGACTTGGGTCTTTCCCCCCAAGGTTTGGCACCTAAAAACACAGCGCCTTGGGCCACGGTGGGGTTGCCCACCACCGCAAAAAACTTGTCGAACTCGTTGTACTTGCGGCCTATCTTCTCCAGCATGTTCACGTACTTGGAGGTGTAGTCCAAGGTGGCGCCGTCAGGCCCGTTGATGATGATCAAAATCACACCGCGGTCTTCCATAGGAGACAACTCGGTCTTGGCCGTTTTGAACAATTGCACAGAGCCCCATGCGGCCAACAACATGACAGCAACCACCAACCAGCGTCTGGAAATCTGAATGCTGCCTATGCGCGTGGCACTCAATGTCCAATGCAACATGGCGCCATACATTTTGGTCAAGCTCTCTAGGAAATGTCCGACATAACGGTCAAACAGTCCGGGCTTGGGGTTGTGCTTGAGCAGCAGTGAACACATCATGGGCGACAGCGACAAAGCCACCACACCCGAGACCAGCACCGCGCCAGCCAATGCCAGCGCAAACTCGGCAAACAATCGTCCGGTGCGCCCGGGTGTGAATGCCAAAGGAGCAAACACCGCCACCAAGGTGAGGGTCATCGCCACCACTGCAAAACCGATTTCGCGCACCCCTTTGATGGCGGCAGCAAACGGTTCCATGCCCTCTTCGATGTAGCGGTAAATATTTTCAAGCACCACAATCGCATCGTCGACCACTAAGCCAATAGCCAACACCAACGCCAGCAAGGTCAACGAGTTGATAGAAAAACCAAACAATGCCATCAAAGCAAAACTGCCTGTGAGTGACACAGGAATGGTGATCAAGGGAATGATGGAAGCGCGCAGCGTGCGCAAGAAAAAGAAGATGACCAATGACACCAGAGCGGCGGCTTCAAGAATGGTTGTGTAAACCGCTTTGATGGACTCTTCAATGAACACCGATGAGTCGTTGGCAATTTCAATCTCGACGCCTTTGGGCATGTTTTCGCGAATGCGCGGCAACATAGCCGTGATGGCTTTGCTCAGGTCTAAGGGGTTGGCGGTTGAGTTACGCAACACACCTAGAGCCACAGCTTCACTGCTGTTGTAGCGGACAGAAAAACGCTCAGCCAAAGGACCTTGCTCAATTCGTGCGACATCGCCCATGCGAACCGGCATGCCGTTGATGTTGCGAACCACGATATCCTGAAATTGCTCAGGGGTTTGCAAATCGGTGGCCGTGGTCACGTTGAATTCACGCGCCTGACTCTCCACCCGGCCGGCGGGAACTTCAACGTTGGCTCGTCTGAGGGCTTCTTCCACATCCTGCGTTGTCAAACGGTAAGACGCCAGACGATCGGTGTCTAGCCAAATACGCATGGCATATTTGCGCTCGCCGTAAATTCGCACGTCAGCCACCCCGGGGGCGGTTTGCATCATGGGTTTGGCAATCCGGTTGGCCAAATCCGTCAGCTCCAGCGTGTTCATGGTGTCTGAACTGAGAGAAAGCCAAATGACAGGAAACGCATCCGTTTCCACCTTGGCAATGACAGGCTCATCAATGCCCACAGGCAAACGTTGGCGCACCCTGGAAACCTTGTCGCGCACATCCGCTGCAGCTGCGTCCGGGTCACGCGTGAGCAAAAACTTCACCGTGATCTGGCTTTGTTCCTGGCGACTGATGGAAGTGATCACATCCAAACCTTCTACACCGGCCAACGAGTCTTCCAGCGTTTTGGTGACCTGGCTTTCCACCACAGCGCTTGAAGCACCGACATAGCGGGTTTCCACAGTCACTGTCGGGTTATCAATTTTTGGATATTCGCGTACCACCAGCCGCTGAAAAGACACTATTCCGACCAACAAAATCAGCAGTGACAGGACAGTCGCAAAGACCGGTCGACGTATCGATAGTTCAGGCAATTGCATATCAGTTCCTGGTTTCAACGACACGCAATGCCGTGCCGTCTTTTTGCAGACGGTGCTGACCAGCCACTACGACGCTGTCGCTCGGGTTCAACCCAGAAAGTATTTCCACCCGGCCTGGTCGGCGCGACCCCAGCTTGACCTCGGTCAGCTTAGACACAAGTTTGGTCTCGGGCGGCAATGGCCCGTGGTCTGGCACTTCATCAGGTGGAACCGCACGAATCACGAATTGTTTACCGCCCATAGGAACAATCGCTTCCTCTGGCACTGACAAGGCTGCTTGTTTCAAAGCAAATAAGGCGTTCACACGGGCGAACATGCCGGGGCGCAAAGGTCCGGGCGATGAAGCTTTGTCTGCAACCACAACAGGTGCTGGCGGGCAAATGGCCTCGGCCGTGGCCGCAGTTGCATTGACGGGTTTGCTGTTCGCTGCGGCCGGCTCTACAGCTTTTGGTTTGGGGTTGGCTGCACTGTTACTTAACAAGGCGCGCACGCTGATGGAGCGGCCGTTGGCATCAATCAAAGGGTCGATAGCTTCGATGCGTGCTTGAAAATTGCGACCTGGTATGGCGTCGACTTGTACATCCACGGTTTGCCTCAAGCTAACTTTGTCTTGGTAACGCTCAGGCAAACGGAAATCCACATACAAGCCGCTCAAATCTTCAAGATTCACAAGGTCGGCTCCGTCTTTGACAAAGTCGCCGACATTCACAGTGCGAATACCGACCGTACCTGAGTAAGGGGCGAGTATGCGCATGCGCTGCCAACGTGCGCAGGTCAAAGACAGTTGGGCTTGCGCGACTTGCAAATTGGCCAAACTTTCATCAAGTGCGCGTTGTGCAATGAAGTTTTGCGCCACCAGTTCCTGGTTTCGCTTGTGGTTCGCTTGCGCAATAGACACCTGAGCCTGTGATTGCTGAATTTCAGCGCGCTGCAAGGTGTCATCCAACTGCACCAGCATTTGTCCAGCCCTGACTTGGCTGCCATCGGTGAAGCCCAAGGCCACCACGCGACCGGCCACCTCTGGTCTGACGATGGTGTTTTGGCGAGACTTCAAGGTACCAATGGTTTGTGCGTCATCGCGCAAACTCGAGCTTTGCACAGTCGCAATTTCCACTCCCATGGCTCTGGGCGGTCCTGGAGGCGCACCACCTGCAGCTGAAGCGCCTGCGGTTGGAGCACCTGCAGTTGGAGCACCTGCGGTTGGAGCACCTGCAGTTGGAGCACCTTTAGCTGAAGCTGAAGCGGGAGGTTTGTGCATGTACCACCATCCGCCACCTCCGGCTATGACTAATGCGATCAATGCTACGACAGAGGTTTTATAGGAGGAGGACATGGGTTTAGGTTGGCTAATGACTGATGGTTCATTATCAACCCGTTTGAACCATGCGCACCCCCTCGTTTGCGAGCGCGTCTGCACGCTCGTTTCCCGGATCTCCTGAATGGCCTTTGACCCAATGCCAGTCAATGCTGTGTCCGCTGAGTGACAACAACTCATCCAGGATCCGCCATAAATCTTCATTTTTGACAGGTTTTTTATCTGATGTACGCCAGCCACGCGCTTTCCAACCGCGCATCCACTCGGTGATGCCTTTGCGGACATATTCACTGTCCAGAAAAAAATCAATCTGACAAGGGCGGTTAAGTGCACGCAAGGCCTCTATCACCGCTTGAAGCTCCATGCGGTTATTGGTGGTTTGCAAGTCACCGCCGCACAAATCCTTTTCGGTGTCTCCATAACGCAGATACACACCCCAACCACCCGGCCCGGGGTTTCCTTTGCACGCACCATCGGTGTAGATGACCACCCTGCTCATGACGGGTCTTTCGGATTCAAAACTTCAGAAGATGCACGACTGACTTTTCCTGAATTGACAGAGGGCACTGCTTTGGCAGAACCAACCTTGGCATGTTTCCAGACTGGCGAGATCAAGCGCATGCCGCGCACTCTTTTGACCGCAGCCAAAAAATACACCGAACCCAAAATCGGCCACCACCTATCACCGGCTTTGTCCATCCAATTGAACTTGGCGATCAACGACGGCGTTTGTACGGAAGGCAAGTAACAACCGAAACGACCGCCCTCGACTTCAAAACTCAGCAACTTCAACCAATCGCGCAGTCGCCTGTAGCCAATGAAATCTATTTCAGGCGGTAAAAAATAATTTGAAAAGCCCAAGCGTGCATACCATTGAGAACGCGTTTGCCGCAAACCCCACAAACTCATGGGATTGAAGCCGCTGATGATCACCCGTCCCTCAGGTACCAACACTCTTTCAACCTCGCGCAAAGTAGCGTGCGGATCAATGCTCAACTCCAGCGTGTGCGGCAATACCACCAGATCAAGACTTTGGTCTGTGAAGGGAAGCGCAACTGAATTTGCAAACAAACCCAGCGGAGGATTGCCATGAGCAGTCAGTGGGCTCACTTCATTTTCAGCCACCCAACAATGGCGAATCCGACTGTTGCGTAAAGCCGGTAACGGTGAGAGGCCCAGTTGCAATCCATGAAACCCGAACACATCCGAGACCACCCGATCAAACTGTGCGGTTTCCCAAGCGGCCAGGTACTGACCAGCGGGCGTTTGCAACCAAGAGGCCAGGCTGGCTGTACTTCTTATAATTTGATGATCCATGAATAAATGGGTGCTATCTTGTATGGCGCAGGAATTTGCGTCAACGCACTTCATTCTATTCACCCTTTCTTTGTCTAAAGCCTGCAGAATCATTGCCTGCGCTTGCCCTAAGGTTTAAATACATGCACTTGCTTTTGCTTCGGCTGTACTTTATTGCGCTCGTTTCTTTCGGGGTGATCCCGCTTCACACGCTTGCACAAAGCACTCCTGAGTCTGTTATCCAAGAGGAGTTGCAACCGATTGAAGACAAGCCACTTGCGCCCTCCTCGGTTGCTCAAGTAGATATTCCCAACGATTTGTGGGAGCGGATTCGCCGGGGTTTTGGCATGCCAGACTTACAAGTGGAGTTGGTGCAAGACCGTGAACAGTGGTACGCACAACGCCCTGATTACATTCACCGCATGACCGAGCGTTCAAGCAAATACCTCTTTCATATCGTTGAAGAGTTGGAGCGACGCGGTATGCCCACAGAACTGGCCTTGTTGCCATTCATTGAAAGCGCATTCAACCCGCAAGCAGTGTCCTCCGCCAAAGCCAGTGGTATGTGGCAATTCATGCCCCGCACCGGCAAAGACTTTGACTTGAAACAAAATGCATTTCGCGATGACCGCCGTGACGTATTGGCTTCCACGCGCGCAGCGCTGGACTATTTGCAAAAACTCCACGGCATGTTTGGGGACTGGCATCTTGCGCTGGCCGCCTACAACTGGGGAGAGGGAAATATCAAGCGATCCTTGAATCGCAATCAGCAGCAAGGCGCCTCTCTGGCATACACGGATTTACGCATGCCTGCCGAGACCCGTCTGTATGTGCCCAAACTACAAGCCATGAAAAATGTGGTGGCCAATCCGCAAGCTCTGGGTGTGAATTTACCCAGCATCCCGAATCACCCTTATTTCCAATCGGTACCTTTGCCCAAAGACATGGATGTCGCACTCATTGCACGTTTGGCTGAAGTGCCACTAGAGGATTTCAAAGCATTGAATCCCTCTGCACACCGACCCGTGCTTTTAGCAGGCGGCACTTCGCAAATTTTGCTACCCTGGGACAACGCTGAAATATTTCAACGCAATATTGACACTTATGCTGGCCGACTGGCCAGTTGGACCGTATGGGTCGCGCCCCAAAACATGAAGGTGTCGGACGCAGCCAAACGCCACAGCATGGCTGAAGAGGAATTTCGCAACATCAACAAAATACCGCCACGCATGGTCATCAAGGCCGGGTCCGCTTTATTGGTGCCACGCTCTGCGAAACAACAAAGCGATGTGTCAGCCAAAGTTGCAGACAACGGTCAACTCAATTTAACACCCGAAACATCTCTTCGCAAACAAACAATCAAAGCGCGTAAAAATGAAAGCATGCAATCGCTGGCGAAACGCTACAAAGTCAATGTTGAGCAATTGGCACAATGGAACAATCTAAGTGCCAGCAGTGCCTTGCGCCCCGGCCAGCGATTAACCATCATGGTGCCTGCCAAGAGCAAGAAAAATAAAGCCACCGCTTCATCCAGTCAACGAAAAAAAGCACATCAGTGAATTAAATTTTGAGTTGCTTCTTCGCTTGCAACACAAACTCATTGGTATAACTGGACTGAGATAAATTTCTTTTGATTGAAGCCTTCGCATCGAATGCGCGCCGTAAGCGCAATACCGACGACAAGGAATCAGAAGTGAGCATGCCGTCGACTGTAAAGCTGTCTCTCATGTTCTCCACGGCATGCAGGTAAATGGCACGATCAGACATAAAAGCAGAGTCAGTCATGTTGTGCAGAAAATCCGAGGGGCCGGCAGTCCTTAGCCACTTGACTGCCCGCATCACCCCATTGACCAAAGCCTGGCAAGTTTGCGGGTTTTTGGTTGTCATTGGGTAGGGTACACACAAACTGTGGCCAGGCAACAAACCAGCAAACACACGGATGGTTTCTCGGACGGATCGCAAATTGCGCACCACACCTATCTCGCCTTTTCTGTCTAACAAACTGATCAAGGGATCACCGAAACATATGGCATCTATGCTGCCATTACGAAGCATTTGTATGGCAGCCGAACTGTGACCCAGCGCAATGTAAGAGATACGAGTCAGGCTGATGCCGGTTTGCAGCAACATGTAATCAGTGCACCGTTGAGAAAATGAGTCCAACTCTTGGACTCCAATTTTTTTATGCTCTAAATCCTTCAGACCCTTGATGGCAGGCATGGTTTTTTTATTGATCCCCAGGGCCAGTTGTGGTGTTCTGCCGGTTTGTATCACTGCCGTCCATCCAGCGTCCTTTTGATTTGCCCGCAACACCTGCTCAAACGGAACGGACCAAGCTACCAACCCTGTAGACAAAGGGGGATCGCTGTGGTTCCATGCTTGCTCGACAATATCGACCAACAAACCTTCACTTTTGAAATAGCCCAAATGATGTGCCAGCATGACAGGCAAGTGAGACAGGCTAGACACATCATCTACAAACAGTTGTACTCTGGTCTTGTCAGTCTGCGCTAAAGCGGTAAGCGGACTGATTGTCATGGCCAAGCTTGATAATTGCCTCAGCCACTGTCGCCTGTTGGTAAAACCATTGCCACTCAAATCATATTGGGGTACGTTCATACCCTCAGCATAATTGCACTTCGTGGCCTGGGCATTGCTAGCTTCCCCTTAGGTGAAATCCCCCAAAGGCCAACATCAGGTGCTGCGCCTATCAACCAAGGCGTGAGCAATGGTGCCCAAATCCAC
>CANHLD010000048.1 GCA_947461325.1 Comamonadaceae bacterium | reverse complement strand
GTACACATAGTCAGTGCCCAGCAGCACCCAGCGCTTGGCTGCACCGCCGTCTTTGCTCATCAAATAGTCCACTGCAGGAATCGCTTGCTGGTTAGGCGCAGCACCTGTGTAGAACACGTTCTTAGACAACTCTTCGCCTTCGTACTGCACGGGATAGAACAGCAAACCGTTCATTTCTTCAACCACTGGCAATACAGATTTGCGTGAGACAGAAGTCCAGCAACCGAAGATCACGGCGACTTTGTCTTGGCCGAGCAACTGCTTGGTTTTTTCAGCAAACAAAGGCCAGTTAGAAGCCGGGTCAACAATCACAGGTTCGAGCTTTTTACCCAGAACGCCGCCTTTGGCGTTGATTTCGTCGATGGCCATGAGGACGGTGTCTTTCAACACTGTTTCAGAAATGGCCATGGTGCCTGACAAACTATGCAACACACCAACTTTGATGGTGTCTGCAGCTTGGACAGCGGTCATATACAAAGAGCCGCTGGCGACTGCAGCTGCAGCGACCAGGGTTTTTAAATGAAAGCGACGGTTAAACATGCGAGGGGCTCCAAATTTTCAATCAAGGGTTAGAAGAAACGCGCCTTGTGGGCTGCGCCAACTACCTTTGCAAGCCTTGTGCCAACTAAAAAAATCAATGTTTTGAACTATTCAAGTGCATGAAAGTAGCTGAAGTATCTAAAACTGCACCGAATTTGAGCCCTATGGAGGTGCGCCAAAGTAACTCAGCGCCAAATCAGTGCTGAATTCACAATGCCTGAATTTTTTTATTTGATACGAACCACAGACCCCGCCACTTTGGGCTTGGACTCAGTCTTGTGAGCGCCACTGACCGGAGAGTTTTCGCCCAGCGCAGACTCAAGTGCATCCTTGGCCGTGATGATGCTGTGCGCGACATCCTCTATTGAGCACCGTTTATCCATCGAGCGATTGCGAATGATCTTGAAAGCCTCGGTATCGCTGATACCGCTGGTGTCCATGAGAAAGCGCTTGGCTTGTTCAATGATGCGAACAGATTCAACCCGACCTTCCAGCTTATTGATGCGCTTTAACAAATCTTCACGCACCTTGTGCTGGTTGACTGCCAGCACAATGGCTGACAACACACCAAATGGTTTGACCGGCGAAAACAACAGAGATGATGAATTCAACTGACAAGCCAAATCAAGCACAGTGGGGCTTTCAAACTGCAACACAGACACAACGATTTTATTTTTCAAAGTTTGAAGCAAGGCCTTGTCAATCTTGATAAAGGCCTCGGGCACCAGCGCCAGCACCACCAAATCGACGCCGAGCAAATCACTCATTACAGGGGGCCATACTTGGTTGTATGTCATGCCTAGTCGCTCAAGTTGCTGCGAGATCAAACGGCATTCAGCACCGATCGGATGGCACAGTCCCACCTGCATTTGGCGCAAACCTGCAACAACATCTCGCTGTTCCATAAGTCCTCCCTGATGAAAACAATCTACAAAGGCGACGAAAAATACAAACTGTCCAAGTGGAAACTACAAAGCAGAAATAGCATAGGACATCAAATACGGGTCAGGCCGCACTGTCCTCTTGGATTCCTTCACAATTTCAAAATCACCATCAGCCCTGGATTTGCCGATGCGCGAATACACCCAGCAATGGTTGTTGTCAGGGTCAATGCGCACACGCCCCTGGGGCGCCTCGACTTCCATACCGCGCAATACTTTAAGCAAACTTTCTGTATGTATGTCCCCAGCCTCAACGAGTGCTTTGGCAAACAGCATAACTTGAAAATAGGCCGATTCCCAGCATTGATTAATAGGCACTTCACTGGTGTGGGTAGCTAATTGCTGCCACGATGGCACGGGTGAATGCTTGAGCATTGAGGCAAAGAAAGGTGCAGCGGTGAAGTGGTCTGCTCTGGCAAAGGGTTGCATGCTCGCCAACTCAGCCTCAGATGTTGTCAAACTGGCTATTGGCAAAGTCAGCGGCTGCAAACCAGCTTGTGCATACGTTTCATACAAAGCGGCTGTGGACGAACCCACCACAGTTGAAAAAATAAAGTCAGGCTGACACGCGGCAATGTCATCCAGCACAGGTCTAAATTCAGCATGGGAAGCCTCTAGGCTGAGGTAATGCTCACCCATGATTTTCCCGCCGAATCCGTTGACCATATCTTTCATGATCCGGTTGGACTCGTAGGGGTAAACATAGTCAGAACCGACCAAATAACAATTTTTGCCAAACTTGGAGAACATGAATTCAGCCAAGATGATGATGTTTTGATTCGGGCACGCGCCGGTATAAATGACATTCGGTGAAAACTCAAAGCCTTCATACAAGGTGGGGTAGAAAAGCAATTTATTGTGTTTTTCAATCACCGGCAGCACTGACTTGCGGCTAATGGATGTGTAGCAACCGAAGATGACCGTCACACCCTGCTCAGCAATCAACTTCTCACTCATTGAAGAAAAAAGAAATGGATCTGACCTGGGATCCATATAAAAAGGTTTAATTTCTAAACCATGGGTTGATAACAGACCATTGGCCTCTTCAATCGCAAGCAAGGTGGCATGTAGCTGTGTTTTCTCAATCACGGATGTAGCACCTGTTTGCGAGAAAAGTACGCCCACAGGAATAACGGTCTTCATGGAATAGTCTTTCTTATTTTTTTTAAAACATTGCGTATAGCTAATTCAATTTTATCCGCCTCGCAAAACACAGTTTGCGACACACCAAAGATTTGCTGGCAAATCTTTGCCTGCGAAGCGCCTATTTTCAAGCACATCACACTGGTGCCTTCTTCTTTCAATTGAGCCACTGCAAATTGGCTGTCTTGCCATAAATAATTTTCATCTGGGCAATCGACATCACTGGGCACCCCGTCTGTCAACACCAACACCATGGGTTGCTGTAAACGGTTTGAACACAAACTGTTCATATGCCGCAGGGCGGCGCCCAGTCTGGTGGAATAGTGAGCCTGCAATCCTTGCAAAGCTTTGCGCTGGGTGTCAGACCATGGCGACACAAAATCCTTGTGAAGGGTAATACTGACATCGTCTTTGGTATTGGAATGAAAACTCGATATGGCAAAAGGAATACGCGATGATTGAAAAAAATCTGCCAGGTAGGTAATGGCTTTTTTTTCCAGATCAAGAATGCTGGTGAAGCTGCCTGCGATGCGGTCGTTGGCAGATTCTGATGCATCGATCAGAACCATCACGCCTGCACTCAATTGCTGTCTTTGCCATTGCTGAAAAATATTTTCATTCGGTGAAATATGGCAACGCAAATCGATGTTTCGCTCAATGGCTTTGTCAAGCCAAAGTTGTTCGCTTGAATCGACTGATAACTTGAATTCACCACGCATAGCCCTTTTTCTGCGGGATTTCAAATATGCCGTATGTGCATCACGAAGGGGCACACGCTCTAAGCCAGAGGCCGGCAACAAGCCCGAATGGTTTACAGTGACAAAAGCCTTATTCAGGTTTTGCGTATGGGCATTCCATTCGTCATAGTAAAAAATCAGTTTCTCTTCTTTGGGAGGCAGGTCTTCCTCTGAGACTGAACTGCTGCGTGAATGAGAGATGGTTTCTTGCACTTTTTGCTCTGCCGCAGCATCTGTCCAAAGGATGGAGTTGTCATCACGGTAAGCCGGCCAGACCGCATATTTCGTGTGGTCAAAACGATAACGCATCTGACCGAGGTCATTGGCCAATATCGACCCTGCCTCGCGCAATGCAGCAAAGCCACCGCCGTTGCTCAAGGCCTGCTCATACATGTCCAGCGCTTTACCGCACCAATAATCTTCATACACATTGTGTCTGCGGTTCAAACACACCGACATTTTGGCCAACTGGGTTTCGACGCCTCCGATACCCAATGCCTGTTCTGTATCCATGCGCGACGTGAATACGGCCCCAATGCCTTCAATGTCGTCATTGATCAATCGCTCCACCCTTTCATCTTCCAGCAAAGATATGAGTGCAAGCGATAGATGTTTGAATTTACCGACAGGCTGAAAAAAAGCGGAATGCTTTAAGTGGGCTTTGGCGTGTGCCACCATGCACAATAAATCTACCGGCTGATAGTCACCCTGGAGCACGCCTGAAAGCTGTTGCGACAAACTGTGCGGCAATGACAAACCAAATGGCGTAATCGCCAATCTCTGCTGCTGCGGGCTTCGCGCAACAGACACGACAGGCAAGCCTTGATCGGGATGCTGCAAACCACGAAAGACGGATTCAAGCCATTTATCTGCAATCACTGTGTCCATGGCTGCGTGATCACATGTGAACTGCAGCCATAACCAGTGGAAGCAATGCCAGCAAACTTGCTCTGATGGTGGGTTCATCGGTGACGGGATCTATCAATGCCGCCTCCAACAAATTTTGCTGCCCCGTCTTATGCGACATCAACATAGCCGCATGGATCAACATGCGGGTGGACACGCCTTCAAATAAACCGCTTCCAGCCATTTTGCGTGAGCTGGCCCCAAAATTTGCAAGTGCGCGGGCAAGCGCCAAAGAACAACCGGATTCACCCGCAATGATCGTCTGCTCAAGTTCAATAGCCGGGTAGTTAAAACGCACAGCCACGAAACGCTGCTTGATCGATTCTTTCAAGTCGCGCATCACGCTTTGGTAGCCTGGGTTGTAAGAAACCACCAACATGAAATGGGCAGGCGCATGCAAGACTTCATTGGTCTTGTCAATGAACAATTGGCGACGATGGTCAGCCAATGCATTTAAAACCACCAGCGCTTCTTGACGGGCTTCGATTACTTCGTCCAAATAACAAATACCGCCTTGCCTCACCGCCTGCGTCAGTGGTCCATCTATCCAAGGTGTTTCATTTCCCTTCAGGATGTAGCGTCCCACCAGATCGCTGGCACTGGTGTCCTCGTTACAGGCGACTGTCCACATCGGCAGTTTCAACGCTTGCGCCATGTACTCGACAAACCGCGTTTTGCCGCATCCGGTAGGACCTTTGATGAGCAACGGAAGATGATGGTTGAACGCCTGCCGGAAAACCAGTTCTTCGTCACCTAGCGGATGGTAGGAAATAGTCAAAAGAAAATCACCGGGTTAACAACGCATTGTTGAAGTCAATCATCGGCACCCCGCCTGCGTCAAAGCTAAGTCGAGGTGCCTGTTGCAGAAAGCTATCAACGGTGCTTGGTGGATTGGTTGGGGATACCCTCAATTGGAGCCTCATCAGTTCCGGGGGTAGACCGGGTGATGGATTCAACCATTTTGCGAGTTCCTTCTGGATCGTTGATCCATTTGGAATAAAACTCGAAAGGACATGCTGCCACACCGTTGGCGTCTTCTCCGGAATTGATTTTTCCGGTGTAACCACGGTGAAGTAACTTGTACAAATGGTTTTGCGACTGCATGGTACGCCGTGCATCGCGGATCAAACTGACAGAGAGTTCTGCGTACTGTATGCCCATGTCCTCTTCACCGCATTCGCCAAGTGTGCGGCCATCAAAGCCAACGATGGCAGAGTGACCGAAATAAGAATACACACCATCAAAGCCGGATGCATTGGCAACAGCAACGTAGCAATTGTTCATCCATGCCATGGCCTTGGCAACGATGACTTGTTGTTCTTTGGCGGGGTACATATAACCTTGGCAACGCACAATCAACTCAGCGCCGCGCATCGCGCAATCGCGCCAGATCTCAGGGTAGTTGCCATCGTCACAAATGATGAGACTGATCTTCATTCCCTTAGGTCCATCGGACACGTAAGTGCAATCGCCGGGATACCAACCTTCGATCGGCACCCAAGGCATGATCTTGCGGTACTTCTGGACGATTTCACCTTTATCGTTCATCAGGATCAAGGTGTTGTACGGTGCTTTTTTAGGATGCTCTTCGTGACGTTCACCGGTCAAAGAGAACACGCCCCAAACCTTGGCCTTGCGGCAGGCAGCCGCGAAGATTTCAGTCTCTTCACCGGGCACCGTGGCAGCCGTGTCATACATCTCCTTGGAGTCATACATGATGCCGTGGGTAGAGTATTCGGGAAAAATCACCAAGTCC
Source organism: Comamonadaceae bacterium (assembly GCA_947461325.1). Taxonomy (GTDB): domain Bacteria; phylum Pseudomonadota; class Gammaproteobacteria; order Burkholderiales; family Burkholderiaceae_C; genus Limnohabitans. The sequence continues at coordinate 4,829 of CANHLD010000048.1, read as the reverse complement.
ATGCCCGGCAAACCTTGCTTCATGCCGACCAGCATGTCGCCAATCTTGCGAGCGTTATCCAGCACTTCTGCTTTGGTGTGCAAACGGGGCATTTTGTAGTTAACAACTGCAACGCCAACACAATCCTTGCTGCTTGAAATATCACCATGTCTCATTTGAGTTCTCCTGTGAATTGTTAAATTGTCAAAAATGCCTTGACGGCATCTACTTCCCCTGCATCCTTGCCGCAGCTATGCACGATGGCACCGCGCTCCAGGACAACCAAACGATCAGCCACACTGACCGCAAAACTCAAGACCTGCTCTGACAACAAAACCGTGCAATCGGTTGCCTGTTGCAACTTGATCAGCGCCGTTGCAATTTCTTTGATGATGGAGGGTTGAATACCCTCAGTGGGCTCATCCAAAATCAATAGTTTGGGACCCGCCGTCAAAGCTCGGCCGATTGCAACCATCTGTTGTTGGCCGCCGGACAAATTACCCGCTTTGCGATCCTTCATCTGAGACAACACTGGAAACAATTCATACACCAGATCAGGGATTTTTTTGAGTCGTCCAGTGTTGAGGGAAGACAACAGGTTTTCTTCTACCGACAACTGACCGAACAACAACCGCCCTTGCGGCACATAAGCCATACCCATTCGAGCCCGCTCAAACACCGGCAAGCGGGTGATGTCTTGCCCCATAAACTCAATTCGACCTGAATGCACAGGCAACAAGCCCATCAGTGTTTTGAAAAAAGTTGACTTGGACATGCCATTTTTTCCAACCACAGCCACAGCTTCGTGTGCCTTCATATCAAAAGACACACCATGCAAAACGATGCTTTGTCCATAGCCAGCCATCAAGTCAGTTGTGTGTAGCAAAGTCATTCCCTGATCCTCTAATCGCCTAAGTAGACTTCACGCACACGCGGATCTGCTTGAATTTGCTCAATCAAGCCTTCACACAAAATTGCCCCTTGGTGCAAAACCGTGACATTGCCTGAAAGCTTCTTGACAAAATCCATGTCATGCTCGATCACGACAATCGCTTGGATGGCAGAAATACGCTGAATCAGATCTACCGTCTGGTCACGCTCTTTCAAACTCATGCCGGCAACTGGTTCATCTAGCAAAAGTAATTGCGGATGCTGAATCAACAGCATCGCTATCTCCAGCCATTGCTTTTGTCCATGACTCAGCGTGCCTGCTTGTACGTCCAGCATATTGACCAAATTGGTGGTCTGCGCAACTTCAAGAATTTCTTGATTGAACTGGTCATCACTGTTGAAGATGGCAGACAACATACTCTGCCCTTTGGGTACTGAAATTTGTATGTTCTGATAAACGGTTAAATCATCGTAGACCGAGGGCGTCTGAAATTTTCTGCCCATCCCCATGCGGGTGCGTTTGAATTCACTCTCACTGTCAATTCGAAGGCCTTTGAAAAAAATACTGCCCTGTGTTGCTGGTGTCTTACCGCATATGGCGTCCAGCAACGTGGTTTTGCCAGCGCCATTGGGGCCGATGATGCAGCGGATTTCGCCTGACTGAACGGTCAAATTGACATGGTCAATGGCCACAAAGCCGCCGAAACTGACCAGTAAATCACGCACCTCCAACAATGCCTGGTTACTCATTGGCTGTCACCTGCAGCTTTAGATGGTTTTTTAAACATACCAAGCAAACCTGCCAAACCTTGGGGAAGCACCGCCGTGACGAGCAAGAACAATCCACCCAGAAAAAATAACCAGCCTTGTGGAAACTGCTCTGACAAAGCTGATTTCAGCCAACCAATAGAGAATGCAGCGAACACCGCACCCAGCACAGATACACGACCACCAAAGGCGGCATAAACAATCATTTCAACGGATGCGACTGCACCTACGAGTTGTGGTGTGATCAACCCAGTGAACAACACAAACATCGCGCCGCCAATAGATGCAAGTACGCACGACACAGACAGTGTGGCTGCTTTGATCCATGCGGTGTCGTAGCCGGAGAATCGAACACGGTCTTCTCTGTCCCTGATCGCTATCAACACTTTGCCGTAACGAGAAGACACAAGGTATTGCACCAAGGCTGCACACAGCGCCAGCAATCCCAACATGATGTAGTACAAGCGACTGCGTGCTTCGTCTGACGCCACATCCCAGCCGAGCAAAGTACTGAAGTCGGTGATGCCATTGGCGCCGCCCGTGCCGCCTTGGCTGCCGATGATCAACACTGTCAATGTGAGCGATAAAGCCAGTGTCAGAATTGCAAAATACACACCACTGACGCGCTTTTTAAAAATTAAATAGGTGAATGGAAATGCCACTAAAACGGGCAATATGAATATGCACAACAAAGTAAAACTGAAACTTTGAAATGGCAGCCACGCCAGTGGCAATTGCTCCACGCTGCTCCACACCATGAAGTCTGGCAGCTCCGGGCTGGAAGCTTCCAGCTTTAAAAACATAGCCAATGAATATGCGCCAATGCCAAAAAAGATGCCTTGACCCAAACTGAGAATGCCGCAATAGCCCCAACTGAGCACAATGCCCAACGCCACAAAAGCAAACGACAGGTACTTGCCGTAAAGCGGTACTCTGAATTCAGGTGAGAACAGCGGCAACAGCAACAAGAGGCCAAAAATGATTGAGAAATTTACCCACCAACTTTTGCGTAAAAACTCTTTTGGCATATCAACTCCTCACTTTGGGAGAAAACAGGCCATTCGGGCGGAAGTAAAGAATCACCACCACAATCAGCATGAGCAGTACTTTGGCATAGGAGCTGGTGGTCATAAATTCAAACGTCGTTTGCAACTGCGCAATGATGAAACTCGACAACGCGGTACCCATGAGACTGGCAACCCCGCCAAATACGACCACGATGAAGGTATCGACGATATACAACTGCCCAGTCCCCGGGTTGGTAGAGCCGATCATCGTGAACACGCTGCCGGCAATCCCCGCCAATCCGCTGCCAAGTGCAAAGGTATACATATCGACTTGGCGTGTATTGATGCCCACCGTTTCAGCAATCGCGCGGTTTTGTGTAATGGCTCGGACTTTTAAACCCATAGAGGTTTTAAAGAAAAGCAAATACACAACGCCCACCACCAGCAAAGTGAGCACAATAATGAAAATCCGATTCAGGGGAAGTTGCACGCCGGTGAAAGGCTCGATGGCGCCATCCAGCCATGAGGCCATTGGGATGGTTACCTCTTGAGGGCCGAACACGGTGCGATAAGTTTGCTGCAAAATCAAACTCAAACCCCAAGTGGCCAGCAATGTGTCCAGTGGCCGGTTATAGAACCACCTTACCACTGACCACTCTAAGAACATGCCAAATAAGAACGTGACTAAAAATGCGATCGGTATAGCGAACAAAATATAGGTATCTACCGAATTAGGAAATACGGTTAAAAAAACATTGGCCACCATGAAAGTCACGTAGGCTCCTAAAGCCATCAGTTCCCCATGCGCCATATTGATGACACCCATCAAGCCAAAAACAATGGCCAGCCCCAAAGACATCAACAGCAAAATGGCCGTATAGCTGACGCCGCTGAAGAGTTGCATCCAAAATATTTCAAGACTCACAGAAACTCTCCTCGGTGGCCCACCGGTTACCCGGTAGGCCATCCGAATACTTCATTTCAAAAAATTACAGCTTGGGGAACGGGTTAGGTTCGGTTAGTTGACTTTCGTGAACGATGTCAAACTGGCCGTCTGCACGTGCGCGTCCGATACGGACTTTTTTCCATACGTGGTGGTTGGTTTTGTGAATCCTCACCAGACCTTCAGGTGCTTTGAATTCAACTTCCGAAGAAGCTGCAATCACCTTGTCTACATCGAATGACTTGGCTTTTTCGACAGCCAATTTCCACAGATACACAGCGTTGTAGCCACACTCCATGGGGTCACCCACGACGCGCTCTTTGCCGTACTTGGCCTTGATGGCCGCCACAAACTTTTCATTCTCAGGTGACTTGATGCTCTGGAAATAACCCATACAGGCGTAATAACCAACTGCATTGTCTTTGCCGATACCGTCAATTTCGTTTTCCGAAACCACGGTAGACAACAGCTTTTGCTTGCCGCCATCAAGACCTGCAGCCTTTAACTGCTTGTAGAAGGCAACGTTGGAGCCGCCGACAACGGTTGAATAAATCCAGTCAGGTTTGGCTGCCTTGATTTTGTTGATGATGGAAGAAAACTCGGTATGACCCAAGGGCGCATATTCTTCGCCAACCACACTGGAACCCAGACGCGTAGCAGTTGCTTTGGCGATTTTGTTGCAGGTGCGTGGATAAATGTAATCAGAGCCGACAAAGAAGAATGTTTTGCCTTGCTGCTTGGCCATCCACTCCATGGCAGCAACCACAGATTGTGTAGCTTCCTGCGAGGTGTAAATGACCTGTGGGTCCTCTTCCTGGCCTTCGTAATAAGTGGGGTAGTACAACAAACCTTTGTTGGCTTTGAAAACTGGCAATACGGCTTTGCGCGATGCGGATGTGTAGCAACCAATCACAGCAGGCACTTTGTCTTGCTGGAGCAATTTCTTGGCTTTTTCAGCAAAGGTTGGCCAATCACTGGCGCCATCTTCAAGTACTGGCACAATTTTTTTGCCCAGAACACCGCCTGCCGCATTGATCTCATCAATGGCCATTTTTTCCGCATCCACAATGGCAGCTTCAGCCAAAGCGATGGTGCCGGACATGGAATGCAGCAAACCCAACTTAACCTCACCTGCTGCATGGCTCATGCTTGGCCAAAGTGCCGCGCCCGGGAGAGCGGTGGCAGCAACCAAGGTGCTGCCTTTTTGAATAAACCGACGACGTGATGACAAACTCATGTTG
>CANHLD010000047.1 GCA_947461325.1 Comamonadaceae bacterium | reverse complement strand
CCACAGCTTTGACACGGCATTGCGCTCCGCGTTGCGACAGGACCCGGACGTCATCATGGTCGGCGAATTGCGCGACCTGACCACCATTCGCCTGGCCTTAAGCGCCGCCGAGACCGGACATTTGGTGTTAGCGACCTTGCACACGCGCAGCGCGACGCAAGCGGTGGAGCGATTGGTAGACGTGTTTCCTGCCGAGGAAAAAGCTTTGGTGCGCAGCCAACTCAGCCTGTCGTTGCTGGCCGTCATCACGCAAACCTTGTGTTTGCATGCGGATGGTCAACGCCGCGTCGCCGCACACGAAGTGCTTTACGCCACAGCGGCGATTCGCAACCTGATTCGCGAGGGCAAAACCGCGCAACTGCCCAATGCTTTGCAAACCGGCGCACAGTTCGGCATGCAAACCATGGCGCAGTCGATTGAGACATTAATGAATTCAAACGAGATCAGTGCCGAAGAGGCGGCACGCCATGTGTCATGAAGGTTAGTGACGAGTTGACAATGCTTATCGAATTTATGAATCGCAATGGTGTGGGTTGTGGGGGCGGGGCTGACGACGTTACGTAAGTGTGGAGGAGGCCCCGCCCCTACAGACCGCGCCCCTACAAATTACTCACCTACAGATCGCACCCCTCAACCCACAACCCACACATACACATTAAGATCAGAAAAAACACAAGGACACAGCCATGCCCCGCACCAACCCCAAAACTTACGAAGCCTCCACCTCCACCAAAGTCGCCTTCATCGGCCTAGGCGTCATGGGCTACCCTATGGCCGGTCACTTGGCACTCGCTGGACACCACGTCACCGTCTACAACCGCAACCCCGCCAAAGCCAAAGAATGGTGTGCCGAATTCCCCGGCCACACCTCAGCCGCCACTCCCCGCGAAGCCGCACTCAACGCTGACATGGTGTTTTGCTGCGTCGGCAACGACAATGACTTGCGCGCCGTCATGCTCGGCGCCGACGGCGCATTGGCTGGCACAAAAAGCGGTGCTTTACTGATCGACCACACCACCGCCTCGGCTGATGTAGCCCGCGAGTTGTTTGCAGCGGCCAAAGCCAAAGGCGTGCATTTTGTCGACGCGCCTGTGTCCGGCGGCGAAGCCGGTGCCATCAACGGCATGCTCACCGTCATGTGCGGCGGCGAATCAGCCGCTTTCGAGCGCGCCAAACCCATCGGCATGGCCTTCTCCAAAGCCTTCACCTTGATGGGCGACAGCGGTGCCGGTCAACTCACCAAAATGGTCAACCAGATTTGTATCGCCGGCTTGGTGCAAGGCTTGTCTGAAGGTGTGGCCTTCGGACAAAAAGCTGGTTTGAACATGGAGCAAGTGCTAGAAGTCATTGGCAAAGGCGCGGCACAAAGTTGGCAAATGGACAACCGCGGCAAAACCATGGTGGCGGATAAATTCGATTTCGGCTTTGCCGTGGATTGGATGCGCAAAGACTTGGGACTGGTGATGGACGAAGCCAAACGCAATGGATCGCGCGTGCCTGTCACCGCGCTGGTGGATCAGTTTTATGCCGACGTGCAAGCCATGGGCGGCAACCGATTAGACACCTCGAGTCTGATCAAGCGTTTGAAATAAAAAAGCCACGGCGCTGGTCCGTGGCTTGATGCGTCAAAGGCCAATGTTATTTTTTGGCTTTGTCTGCTGCGGGTTTATCTGCAGGCGGGGGCAACATATTGCTCAGCTCCTCCTCAGAAATGATTTCGAACAAACGAACCACTTTATTCACACCGCCGACATTGCGAATCAAGTTGGTGGCGCTGTTGGCTTCGCGTTGAGTCACACGCCCCATCACATAGACCGTATTGCGCTCTGTGACGACTTTGAACGCATTGGCGAATAAGTCGCGGCTGTCTACCAAACTGGCTTTGATTTTGCCGGTGACCACCAAGTCATTGGAGCGACTGCTTAATGTTGTGGGTTGCATCACAGCCAATTCGTTCACCACTGTTTTGACGTTTTCCACTTTTTCAACCAGCGCGACCACCAACTGTTTGTCACGTTCCGTAGGCACTTCGCCGGTCAGTAATACCTGGCGGTTGTAACTGGTGACATTGACATGGGCTTTTTCACCCAAGTTGTCCCGCACTCTGGCTGAGCCGCGCAACTCGATGGTTTCATCTTCCAGTTGCGCACCCGATGTGCGACGGTCGGAGGCAACCATTGCCGAACCCGCAAAGCCTGCGACCAAGATGGGCGCGCACGCATTCAAACACACTGACAACAACAGCACCGATGCGCTGGTTCTGAAAGATAGGTATTTCATTCGTTATTCTCCTGTTCACCCAGTAACTGACTGTCCACGCCATCGCACAAACCGTGCAATACCAGCAAATGGACTTCTAATAAGCGCGCCGGTTTATCGCTCGGCACACAAATATGCACATCTGTTTCACGCAAGAGCTGCCTGATTTTGCCGCTGCTTTGTCCGGTGATGGCGACCACGCTCAATTCCCGTTCGTGCGCAGCGCTGATGGCTTGCAACACATTGTCTTGCTGTGCGTTGACCGACAACACCAACAGCACATCGCCCGGCTGACCCAAGGCGCGGAGTTGTTTGGCAAACACCTCCTCAAACCCGTAATCTTGGGCAGCGGCCGTCAGCAACACACCATCGGTGCTCAATGCAATAGCACCTAGTTCGGGTCGCTCACGCTCGAAACGGCTGACAAAGGTGGCTGCAAAAATTTGGGCGAGTGCGGCGCAACTGCCGTTGCCGCAAGCCAATACTTTGCCCCCGCCTGTCACACAGACCAAAATGGACTGCACCGCAGCCGCCATGGGTTTGCTGAGGATTTGCGCCGCTTGGTATTTCAAGTCTGCGCTATCGATGAACTGTTGCTCAATACGTTGCTCTAGCATGAAGTGATCATACCTTTGACAAATGACGGTAATGTGCACAAGGTTTTGGATCTCAAGATTCAAAGGCGGCTTGTATCCATTGCAACTCACCGGTTTGCACCACCACCACATCAAAACGACAAGCAGGTGTTTGCCGCAAACTGCTGAGATAGCAGCGAGCCGCAAACACGATGCGCTGGCGTTTGAGTGCGCCAATGCTGGCTATGGCGCCGCCGTACCTGGCATTGCTGCGGCTTCGCACCTCCACAAAAACCAAGGTGCCCTGCGGGTCGCGCACAATCAGGTCTATTTCGCCGCCGCCGCGCCCGGGCGTGCGGTAATTGCGTTGCACCAATTGCAAGCCACGGGTTTGCAAAAATGCCAGCGCCTCGTCCTCAGCCTCATCACCTTTGCGTTTGGTGCTGTATCCGCGGCCCGGTGTGTCTTTTGGTTTGTGTTGAAAGGTAGCCATTGATTTCCCGTTTTGATACCGCCCTGTCTGCTGCGAACTTGGCCTGTGAAGGTCAAGCGCATCCCGGCGGTTGTTTGTATGTGTTGGCCACGCCTATTGGCAATTTGGCCGATATCAGTCTGCGCGGATTGCATCTGCTTCAACTTGCTGATGTGCTGGCCTGTGAAGACACGCGACACAGCCAGTCTTTGTTGCGCCAATACGGTGTGGAAAAACCCGGCGGCAGTTGGCTGGCTGTGCATCAGCACAACGAAGCCAGCGCGGCTGCCGAGGTGATTGTGCGTTTGCAACAAGGCTTGCGGGTGGTTTATTTAAGTGATGCAGGTACACCCGGCATCAGCGATCCGGGTGCGCGACTGGTGGCCGTGGTGCAGCAAGCGGGTTTGCGTGTCATGCCGCTACCGGGTGCGAGCAGCATCACAACCTTGATGAGCGTGAGCGGTTGCACAGGTGAGGACGGTTTTGTGTTCATCGGTTTTTTGCCCAGCAAAGCCACCGAGCGTCAGCATCGAGTTCAAACCATGGCGACAGAAGCGCGGGCGCAGGTGTTTTTAGAAGCACCACACCGCATCGAAGCTGTGGCCAAAGATTTGCAAGTGCTGGGTGACCGAAGCCTGACCGTCGGTCGCGAATTGACCAAGCAGTTTGAGGAAATTGCCACCCTGCCTGCCAACAGCTTGACCGCATGGTTGAATGCGTCCGCACAACGCAGCAAGGGCGAATTTGCTCTTGTGTTGCATGCTTTGGCGCAACACACAGACCGCATGGCCGATGCTGAACGCGTGTTGGATATGTTGCTGGCCGAATTGCCGGTGAAAACAGCGGTGAAACTGGCCGCAGACATCAGCGGTGCGCCGCGCAATGCCTTGTATGCCTTGGCGTTGCAAAAAAAACCCAGCGCCGATAACGACTGACATAAACGGTGTCAGCTGTTAACTCAGCGCATGCGCAACTAAGACGCGTCAAGCAGTCCCGGCCTCAAGTCACCAAGTGTTGCGGTTTGCCCGCGACAAAGGCTTCAATGTTGTCTATCAACTGGTTCGCCAAAAACTGCATCGCCTGCGTTGAAGCCCATGCCACATGTGGCGTGAGAATGAAATTGGGCGTTCTGATCTCGAGCAAAGGGTTGCCATTTTTAGGTGGTTCTTGCGTCAACACATCAAACCCTGCGCCAGCAATCACGCCGGTTTCAAGCGCTGTTTTCAATGCTTGCTCATCCACCAAACCGCCGCGCGAGGTGTTGATCAGCAAGGCGCTGCGCTTCATTTGTTGCAACTGTGCCATGCCTATGAAATGGCGTGACTCGGGCGTGAGCGGACAGTGCAAACTGATGATGTCGGATTCGGCAAACACTTGCTCAGGCGACACAAATTCCACGCCCGCCGCCTTGGGTGGCGCATGGTCGGCAAACAAGACTTTCATGCCCAGAGCGCGCGCAATCTTGGCCGTGGCTTGGCCCAACACACCTTCACCAAAAATGCCCAGCGTGCTGCCGTGCAAATCTTGTATGGGATGGTCAAAGAAACAGAATTGCTCTGCCTTTTGCCAGCGCCCGTTAAGAACGTCATCGCGGTAGGCAATGAGGTTGCGACGCAATGCAAATATCAACGCAAACGCATGTTCGGGCACGGTGTGCACCGCATAGTTGCGAATGTTAGCTACGGCCACGCCGCGTTCGCGGCAGGCTTCTATGTCGATCACGTCATAGCCGGTAGCTGCCATAGCGATCATTTTCAAATCGGGTAACTGCTCCAGTGTGTCGCGTCTGATGGGCACTTTGTTGCTGATGGCAACGGTCGCATGCTGCAAACGCTCGACCACTTGATCGGGCCGCGTTTGCACATGCTCTTGCCAGTCATGTGCAAACGCAGGCGCGCGCAGCTCAGCCCTTAACGATTGCCTGTCCAGAAATACGATGTTTTGCATGCTCTTCCTTGTTGATCACAGGGGCACCCAAGCCAGAGGGCGCGGCGTGCTGCCGCCAGTAATTGCCGGCTGCAGCAGCGCCGCTGCCGGGCTGCACTTTCACACCGCAATCAAGCATGGCCATCTCAGCGCCGCTGATGGCGGCCATCAAATGCACTTCGTTCATGTCGCCCAAGTGGCCAATGCGAAACAGTTTGCCCGCAACCTTGGACAAACCGCCACCCAATGACAGGTTGTAACGGTGATAGGCACGCGCAATCACTTCTGCGCCTGCAATGCCTTCAGGCAGCATCACTGCGGTAACAGTGTCCGAATGCCACTTGGCCTCGGCTGCACACAGCCTGAGTTGCCAACCTTGCGTCACCGCTGCACGCACACCTTCTGCCAAATAGTGATGGCGCGCAAACACATTGTCCAAGCCTTCTTCGCTCAGCATCTTCATCGACTCGATCAAACCATACATCAATGGCAAAGCAGGTGTGTAGGGAAAGTAGCCCATGGCATTGCTCTGCAACATGTCTTGCAAATCGAAATACGCACGTCTGAGTGTGGCCGTTTTGTGCATGGCGAGCGCCTTGGGACTGACACACAAAATGCCGAGTCCGGCGGGCAGCATCAGGCCTTTTTGCGAGCCACTGACCGCCATGTCAACACCCCACTCATCAAACCTGAAATCGATACAGCCCAAGGATGACACGCAATCGACAAACAAAAGCGCAGGATGCGAAGCATCGTCCAATGCCTCACGTACACCGGCGATGTCCGAGGTCACACCTGTGGCGGTTTCGTTGTGGCAAGCCAGCACCGCTTTGAAGCTGTGCTGTGTGTCGTTCTTCAGAATGTCTGCAAACTGTTGCAAGGGTACGCCGGTGCCCCATTCACATTCGACGATATGCACGTCCAGCCCCAGACGCTGGCACATGTCAATCCACAAATGGCTGAATTGGCCAAAGCGTGCAGCCAACACTTTATCGCCGGGCGACAGTGTGTTGGTCAGTGCGGCTTCCCAACAACCGGTGCCAGACGAAGGGAAGATAAACGGCGTGCCTTGTTTAGAGCGGAAGATGTCTTTGAGCCCCGCCATGATGGTGTGGGTCAAGTGTGGGAAATTGGGTGAACGGTGGTCCTCCATAGAAACCATCATGGCGCGTTGGATGCGCTCTGGCACGTTGGTGGGACCAGGGACAAACAAAAAATTACGACCAGCCATTTGAACTCCCTTGAATTGTTGAAACAAATTGAACTTCTGACAAAAAACTTTAAGGATGCAACACCGTTTCGCCGTAGACGGGAAATGGCTCGACCAATTCAGCCACCTTGGCTCGCACCTTGGCCACGTGCGCTGTGTCCTCAGGCGCCTCGAGCACGTCAGCAATCAAATGCGCTGTCATGCGCGCTTGTTCTTGCGCAAAACCGCGCGTGGTCATGGCTGGTGTGCCTAAGCGGATGCCACTGGTCACCATCGGTTTTTCCGGGTCGTTGGGAATGCCGTTTTTGTTGCAGGTGATGTGCGCCTGACCCAATGCCAGTTCAGCAGCTTTGCCGGTGATGCCCTTGGCCCGCAAATCCACCAACATGACATGGCTTTCGGTGCGTCCGCTGACGATGCGAAAACCACGCTCGACCAAGGTGTTGGCCAAGGTATCTGCGTTTAACAACACCTGTTGTTGGTAGCTTTTGAACGCGGGTTGCAGTGCCTCATGAAATGCGGTGGCTTTGCCAGCGATGACATGCATCAAAGGACCGCCTTGCATACCAGGAAACACGGCGCTGTTGATTTTTTTCGACATCTCTTCGCTGTTCGTCAAGATGATGCCGCCACGAGGGCCACGCAAACTTTTATGGGTGGTGGATGTCACCACATCTGCATAAGGCACGGGGTTGGGATAGGCGCCGCCAGCGATCAAACCGGAGTAATGCGCCATGTCGACCATCAGGTAGGCGCCAATACTTTTGGCCACTTGCGCAAACCTTTGCCAGTCGATTTTGAGTGCATAGGCAGACGCACCCGCAATGATGAGTTTGGGCTTGTGGGTGTGCGCCATGCGCTCCATGGCGTCGTAATCGATTTCCTCTGCGGCGTTCAAGCCATAGCTGACCACGTTGAACCATTTGCCACTCATGTTCAAGTGCATGCCATGCGTCAAATGGCCGCCTTCGGCCAAGCTCATGCCCATGATGGTATCGCCGGGTTGCAGCAAGGCCAAGAACACGGCTTGGTTGGCTTGCGAACCGGAATTGGCTTGCACATTGACGAAATTCGCGCCGTAAAGCTCTTTGAGCCGATCAATACACAGTTGTTCAACGATGTCGACAAACTCACATCCACCGTAATAACGCTTGCCCGGATAACCTTCAGCATATTTGTTGGTCAAGACCGAGCCCTGTACTCTCATGACGGCCGGGCTGGTGTAGTTTTCAGACGCTATCAATTCAATGTGTTGCTCTTGACGGTGCGCCTCTTGCAACACCGCCGACCACAACTGCGGGTCGCATTGAGAGATATCGCCATGGTCAGGAAATGCGGTCAATGGTCTGGTTGTTTGATTCAGCATAAGCGTAGGTGGTGTTGCGGTTGCAGAAAAAAATGGCGTCAGTTGTAGCGGCTGGCCATGGCATCCAAATTGACTGGCTTGATGGCTTGCGCGTGACCGGCACAGCCAAATGCTTCAAAGCGTGCTTTGCAAATGGCGCGTGCGGCTTTGCGTGCAGCGATCAAAGCTTTGCGCGGATCGAACTCGCTGCGGTCTTGTGCGAACGCTTGGCGCATGGCGCCAGTCATCGCCAAGCGGATATCGGTATCAATGTTGACTTTGCGCACACCGGAGCGAATGCCGCGCTGGATTTCTTCCACCGGCACGCCGTAGGTTTCTTTGATGTCGCCACCAAATTCACGGATGATGGCCAACCACTCTTGAGGCACGCTGGAAGAACCGTGCATCACCAAATGGGTGTTGGGAATGCTTTTGTGTATCGCCACGATCTGATCCATGGCCAGAATGTCGCCCGTGGGCTTGCGGGTGAATTTGTAGGCGCCGTGGCTGGTACCGATGGCAATGGCCAAGGCGTCCACACCGGTGCGCTCGACAAAATCTTTGGCCTGCACCGGGTCGGTCAACAACATGTCGTGCGTGAGTTTGCCGACCGCGCCGATACCGTCTTCTTCACCGGCTTCACCGGTTTCCAATGAGCCCAAACAACCGAGTTCACCTTCGACCGACACGCCGACCGAATGCGCCATTTCGCAGACGCGGCGGGTGACATCGACGTTGTAGTCGTAACTGGCGGGTGTCTTGCCGTCTTGCATCAAGGAGCCGTCCATCATCACGCTGGAGAAGCCCGAGCGAATCGATTGTTGGCAAACAGCAGGCGACACGCCATGGTCTTGGTGCATCACGACGGGAATGTCAGGGTGTGTTTCGATAGCGGCCAGCACCAAGTGGCGCAAATACGCTTCACCGGCGTATTTACGCGCACCGGCTGAGGCTTGCAGAATCACCGGGCTGTGGGTTTCTTGCGCAGCCTCCATGATGGCTTGCACTTGCTCTAAATTGTTAACGTTGAAAGCGGGTACGCCGTATCCGTGTTCGGCAGCGTGGTCCAGTACCTGGCGCAATGAGACGAGAGCCATGAAAAATCTCCAGTAAAAAAATAAATAAAAAAGAACGGCCTCAGGCCTTTTTCTTGCGTTCCATCATGCGCCACACAAAAGGCGTGAAGATCAGTTGCATGGCCAGTTCCATCTTGCCGCCGGGCACCACCACGGTGTTGGCGCGCGACATGAACGAGTCAGGGATCATGTTGAGCAAATAGGGAAAGTCGATGCCTTTGGGATTGGCAAATCGAATGACCACCATGCTTTCATCCGGCGCCGGAATTTCGCGTGCAATGAACGGGTTGGAGGTGTCCACACAGGGCACGCGTTGGAAGTTGACATGGGTGTGCGCGAATTGCGGGCAGATGTAATTCACATAATCGGGCATGCGGCGCAAGATGGTGTCGGTGACGGCCTCGGTGGAATAGCCGCGTTTGGATTTGTCACGCCAGAGTTTTTGAATCCACTCGAGGTTGATGACGGGCACCACACCAATCAATAAGTCTGGGTGTTTGGCGATATTGGCTTCAGGTGTGACCACCCCGCCGTGCAAGCCTTCGTAAAACAGCAAGTCTGTGCCGCTGGGCACATCTTCCCAAGGCGTGAATGTGCCGGGTTCTTGTTTGTAGGGCGCAGCCTCTTCATGGTCATGCAAATACTTGCGGCGCTTGCCGCTGCCGGTTTCGCCATAAGTGCGGAACAAGGTTTCAAGTTCCGAAAACAAATTGGTGGTCGGGCCGAAATGGCTGAAATTTTTATCGCCTTGCTTTTCGGCTTCGGCCGCTCTTTTGCGCATTTCCAAACGGTCGTAGCGGTGAAAGCTGTCGCCTTCGATGATGGCAGCCGTGACTTTTTCTCTGCGGAAAATGTTTTCAAAGGTACGTGTAACCGACGTGGTGCCTGCACCTGATGAGCCGGTGATGGCGATGATGGGGTGTTTGACTGACATGGCTGGCTGACCTTTGGTGCTTTAAAGAAATTTCAGACGCGAAACAAACTGCGCTCGGCGAACAAGGGGTTGTCGTTTTCTGTTTCTGCGGGTTCGCTGTGGTAACGCTCAATGCGCTCAACTTCGTTTTTGGAACCGAACACCAAACCGATACGCTGGTGCAAACCTTCGGGCTGGACCGACAACATAGGCTCGCGTCCGGTACTAGCGCGTCCGCCGGCTTGCTCCATGACCATGCCGATGGGGTTGGCTTCGTAGAGCAAACGCAAGCGACCGGCTTTGCTCGGGTCTTTGTTGTCGCGCGGGTACATGAACACACCACCGCGCATCAAAATGCGGTGCGCTTCAGCGACCATGGAAGCGATCCAGCGCATATTGAAATCTTTGCCGCGCGCGCCTGATTTGCCCGCCAAACATTCGTCCACATAGCGCTTGATAGGCGCTTCCCAGAACCGGCTATTGGAGGCGTTGATGGCGAATTCCTGCGTGTCAGAAGGCACTTGCAATTTAGGATGCGTCAACATGAATTCACCCAGATTCGGGTCCAGTGTGAAGCCTGCGGCGCCGTTGCCCACGGTCAACACCAGCATGGTGGTGGGTCCGTACAAGGCATAACCGGCTGCGACTTGCTGTTGGCCGGGTTGCAGAAAATCTTTTTCAGTCACATCCCGACCGCTGTCGATCACGTCTTGCGGTGCGCGCAGTATGGAAAAAATACTGCCGACCGACACGTTCACGTCGATGTTGGACGAACCGTCTAAGGGGTCGAACACCAGCATGTATTTGCCGCGCGGAAACTGTGTGGGAATTTGGTAGGGGTCGTCCATTTCCTCGGAGGCCATGCCCGCGAGATGACCGGCCCATTGGTTCATGCGTATGAACAAATCGTTGCTCAACACATCGAGTTTCTTTTGGGCTTCGCCTTGCACGTTGATGGACTTGCCGCCGTCAGCCGCTTGGTCGCCGTACATACCGCCGAGCTCACCCATGGCCACAGCGCGTGCAATCGCTTTGCAGGCCAACGCCACATCCAAAATGAGCGCGTTGAAGTCTCCGCTGGAGCCGGGGAAACGGCGGCGTT
>CANHLD010000046.1 GCA_947461325.1 Comamonadaceae bacterium | reverse complement strand
TCGCGGTTTTGCCGCCCACGGATGAATCGACTTGCGACAACAGCGTGGTGGGCACTTGCACAAACGGCACGCCGCGCATGTAGCAAGCGGCGGCAAAGCCGGTGATGTCGCCGATGACGCCGCCGCCCAATGCGAACAACACGGTTTTGCGGTCGCAAGCTTTACCGAGCAACACATCAAAAATCGCGTTCAAGCTGTCCCAGGTTTTGTAGCTCTCGCCGTCGGGCAATGCACACACATGGATGACCGGGTAATGCGATGCCAGGCTGTGCTGCAAACGGGCCAAGTACAAAGGTGCGATGGTGTCGTTGGTGACAATGAGCGCAGCCCCTGCTTTAGGTAAGCCTTGCCAGGCAGCTGCGTTGTCGAGCAAACCTGCGCCGATGGCAATGTCGTAACTGCGCTCGCTAAGGTCTATGTGTACGTGTTCAGTGTGCGTCATGGGGCAGCGGTTTCTATCGGTAGCAAACCGGCAAGTTCAAGCTGGGTGACGATCATGGTGATCATGGTCGGGATGCGCGGGCGGCTGGTTTCGATGACGAAATGCGCTGCCGCTTGGTAATGCGGATCGCGTTCTTCAAACAGTTGTTTGATTTTGAGTTTGGGGTCGTCGACTTGCAACAAAGGGCGTTGGTTATCGTTTTTCAAACGCCTGAAAATTTCCTCGGGCTGCACCCGCAGGTAAATGACGTGGGTGCGTTCACGCAGCAACTGCTTGTTTGCGTCTCGCAACACGGCGCCGCCCCCGGTGGCCAGCACGCCGCAAGCCGTGCGGGTCATGTCGTCAATGACTTGGGCTTCAATGTCTCTGAAAGCGGCTTCGCCCTGGCTGGCGAAAAAATCTTTGATCGGGCAACCGATGCGCATCTCAATGACCTGGTCGCAGTCAACAAAACCCACGCCTAATTTGCGGGCCAATTGCCGACCGACTGTCGATTTGCCGCTACCGGGCATGCCCACCAATGCCAACACGATACTTGTTTCCTCAAGGTGCAAAGGCACGTTGTTCCAGCATTTTAGGGCTTAAGAAAATCAATAATTCCTGTTTGCTGCGCCGGTTGGCGCGGTTACCAAATAACCATCCCAGCCATGGGTTGTCGCGCACCCCGGGCACACCGGCGCGGTTGGTGTTGTCGTTGGTTTCGTAAATGCCGCCGATCATGACGGTGCCGCCGTCTTCCACCCGCACTTGGGTGCTGACGTGCTTGGTGTCAATCGCAAAACCTGCAGGCGTGTTTTGGCCAACGCTGTCTTTGTGTACTTCCAAATACATGGTGATGCTGCCGTCCGGCGTGATGTGCGGTGTGACTTCCAAACGCAAATTGGCTTTGCGAAACGCAATCGAGGTGCTGCCGTTGGGCCCGGACAACTGGTAGGGCAATTCGGTGCCTTGCTCGATGATGGCTTTAGATTGGTTGGCAGTTACCAAGCGCGGACTCGCCACCACACGCCCCATACCGTCGGCCTCCAAAGCGGAGAGTTCAACTCCGAGTCGTTGGCTGTGCGCCGGGTTGAAAAATGTGAATCCTGCATAAGCTGCTTGCGCACCCAAGGCTGCGGCGGCGGGGAAGTTGGCATTCAATCCGCCGGACTGCCCCGCTAACCTGACCCCAAGCGTGGACGCAAAATTGTCCAGCGCTTCAACGATACGCGCTTCAATCAGCACCTGTCGTTGCGGCACATCGACTCTTTCAATCAATCGGGCGACTTGCTCCAAGCGGTCTGCAATATCTGTGACAAACAATTGATTGGTGCGTGCATCTGCCATGGCGCTGCCCCTTTGGCTCAGCAAGCGCGGCGCGGCGGCGGCCGACTGCCCGGATGCTTGGTTGAGCAAGGGCGCCAACATGTCGCTGGCCTTGGCGTAGTTGAGCGCAAACGAACGTGTTTGCAATGGCTCGACCACTTGTATCGCGTGCTTTGTCTCTAGTGCGCCTTTTTCACGCGCTGCAAGCTCTGCCAAGGGAGCCACCCAAATCACATTGCCGTCTCGTTGCTGGCCCAGTCCGCGCGTTTGCAACAAGGTATGCAAGACGTGGTCCCAAGGCACATCTTTGAGCCGGATGCTGAGGTTGCCGGTCACGCTGTCAGACATGATGATGTTGATGCCACTGAA
The DNA here is from genome assembly GCA_947461325.1 of Comamonadaceae bacterium. Lineage (GTDB taxonomy): Bacteria > Pseudomonadota > Gammaproteobacteria > Burkholderiales > Burkholderiaceae_C > Limnohabitans. The sequence goes on along the minus strand of CANHLD010000046.1, from coordinate 8,784 downwards.
TTCGCTGACCAGTTGCAACGCTGTGCGCATCTCGATGTTTTGAAAATGCATGGACATGGGCTCGCCGCTGTAGGCATGCGCTGACGATTTGACTTGCACCGGCGCAGTGACTTCTTCTGCCAAAGCAGTCAAAGCCCAAAACGCAACCAAGGAAAGAATCCACTTCATGGCTTTTCAACCGATGGAAACCGTCGCTCTCGACTCAGCCATGTGCCGCTGGCATCGGCAAACCATTCACGCAACCACACGTGGTCGGACAGAATCCGAATGACCTCGCCCCAGTCTTGACCAAGCCGGTCACCAGGCGATACGTTGTAAATCAAGCCATCCAAGCCGATCAGCGCTTGTCGTTTATCGCCTGCTGACAGCGAGCCTGCAAACCGCATTTGCGACAAAGGCCGAGTTTGCAGTGGCGACAAACGTAGCGCTGAATTCGATAAGCCAGCCAACGGCAAGCCGGATTTGAGACTCTGAACGCTGAATGGGTTGTGAAGGTATGCCGGTTTGAACATCTGAGGCATGTGGAGGGTGTCTTGGCTGTCTGTAGGCTTTGCTTCAATCTTCGATTGCCCGGGCTGCATATTGGTTTTGAGTGCCAGCGAAGCATTAGGCGGCGTGTCTTTCAAGCTGACCCATTGCATGCTCAACACCAACAAGGATGCGGTTGCATCCTCAATTTCTACTTGCAAGTCAAAACCTGTGACACGCATGCGGGGCAAGGCTTGCGGCAGTCCATGCCAGGCCGCCAACAACTGCGGCAAAGTACCTCGCCAGGTGCCTTGGCCATGCGCAGGTTGAGTTTGCGTGGCATAGACCTTCAGACCATGAATACGGCCCCACGCCAACCAGTCTTTAAGCAGCAGTGGTTCGTTCAGCGGCATTTGATCTGGCCAGGATTGCCAAGCCGCTGTCGCCATGCCCGAGGGGTGGGGCATCGCGGTCAGCCGCGCTTTCAAGGCGCGCAGTTGTGTCGCTTGAAGAAGCAAGGCTTGCAATTCTTCTTCCCATTGCAGTACTTTCGCATCTTGTTCCCACCAGGTTTGCCACGCCTCAGATGAGACTTGCCAACTTCCCGAAACCACCAGACACATTGAAACAAAAATCAACACCAAGGCCTGCGCACCCGGTGGCCAGGCATGCAACACATGCCAATGGGTGCGCCATTGTGGCCACGTCTGCATCAATTGAAAAACCCGGATTTCTCTCATGGCTTGTCTGCCGATAAGACAGGCATACCTATTTGCAGATGAAACCTTTGTTGCTTGGCGGCGAAACCTTGTGTCATGCGCCAATTCGGCTCTTCCCACTGGGCCTTGTCAGCTTGAATCAAAGCCCCGGCCAATGCCAGCCCCGTTTGCCAAGCTTGTCCATGGCCTGCGCTCAAGGCCCAGCCGCTGATTTGAATCTGTTGTTCATGCCAGCGCATGCGCTCGACTTGCACACCGCGAGGGGCCACGGACAAGAGTTGCTGCAATACCTGCCATGAACGTGCTTGCTGCTGCAACCGGGTTTGCCACTCGGCTTGTACATGTTGCGTCTGTCGCTCTCTGGCTGTCCAAAGCGCGTTGTCTTTGAGCTCGCGCTTCAGGTCTGATAGGCTTTGTTGCGTCTGTTGTTCACGGCTGCGGTATTGCGCCAGCCACTCGTCCCACAATCGGTCCAAGTGATACACCGCTGCTGCTGAGACGCCCAAGGACAAGCCAACACCGATCTGCCAGTTGCGCATACGCAGCGCACGTTTTCTCTCCCGCCAAGGCAATAAATTGAATTGGCTCATGACTTCACCACCCCCAAGGCCAGCCCATAAAGCACTGCCAACTCCTCTTGGCTCAAATGGGAGGACAGAGGCAAGGCTGTCTCTTGCAACACTGCCACCGGGCTGCTTTGCACATGTGATTGCCAACGCAGACTGGCCTGCCACGTCGGCTCTAGCCTGACCAATTTCAAGCCAGCTTTGCTGCACCATTGTTCGCAATCGTGCGCCCACTGCTTGGGCATGGCCAACACATCGGCGTGTTGCGAAGGTTGCGCCTGCAATGCTGCATTCAACCAAGCCGGGCGGTTTGCTGACGCATGTGGCGACTGGTTTGTTTGCGGTCCGTGTAGGAGCTGGTAATCCCATAAAGTGTCAGACAAAGGCCATGGCAACAGGGGTGCGAGTTGCGTCTGAATATGAGTTTGTACTTGGCTGTGGCTCAGGCCGTGAGGGAGGCTGAAAGAAAATCGCTGTAACTGCTCGGTGGGCAAGGCCATGGCGGCATGCGTGCCACGAAACCCACTGCGCTGGCGTGCGATACGCAACACCTGAGGGTCTGGCCATGGTGAGTGAAGTGTGTGTGTCGAAGGCACAGCTTGCCAAAAGCATTCGGGATAGCTAGGTGTGGGTGTATCTGCCCCATTTACAGTCTGGGACAAGGCCAAGCCATGCGGGTTGACCCAAACCCCAAGACCCAAGAGCTGCCTTTGAGGGTTTCGCAGACTGAGCATGGCCATTCCTTGATAAGTTGTTCATGCCCTGAGTTGTAAAACCGTTGAAGCTTAGATAAGTTAAGCTGCACTTGCATTTTTTTTACAATGTGCTTTCTTTATACAAACTGGCTTTGCGCCAGACTTAGCTCATGTCCCCTACTCCTCCCGCCAAAGATCGCACCGAAAGCGATCTGAAAACACCACCTGCCAACAATTTATGGCAGGTGCTGGGCACTTTTTTCAGCTGGGCCATGGGTTTGTCTGTTGCCGCCGGATTGACCGTGTTGCTGCTGGTCGGGGTTGCCTTGGTCATGGCTTATCCGCAACTGCCAGACATCTCCGATCTGGCAGATTACCGCCCCAAGTTGTCTATGCGGGTGTTTTCTGTGGAAGGCAAAGTCATTGGCGAATTTGGCGAAGAACGGCGCAAGCTCATTCCCTTCAAAGAAATTCCCGATGTGGTCAAGCAAGCGGTTTTGTCGATTGAAGACGCGCGTTTTTACCAACACGGCGGGGTGGACTACATCGGTCTGGCACGCGCAAGTTTGGCCAATGTAGGGCGTGCCAAAAGCCAGGGTGCATCCACCATCACCATGCAAGTAGCGCGCAATGTGTATTTGTCTTCCGAGAAAACTTTTACCCGAAAAATTTATGAATTGCTGTTGACCTACAAGCTTGAGCACTTACTCAGCAAAGACCAGATTTTTGAAATTTATTTGAACCAGATTTACCTGGGACACCGCGCTTATGGTTTCGCGGCAGCAGCTGAAACCTATTTCGGCAAACCGATCCAATCGCTGAGCATCGCCGAAGCCGCCATGTTGGCCGGTTTGCCCAAAGCACCTTCTGCCTACAACCCGATCAACAACCCCAAACGCGCTCGTTCAAGACAGCTCTACATCATCGAGCGCATGGAGGACAACGGCTTCATCACTTCAGCACAAGCCAAAGCGGCCAAGACAGAAGAGTTGAAGATCCGTAGCGTCACCACGCCAAACAACACGCATGCCGAGTATGTGGCTGAGATGGCGCGTCAATTGATGTTTGCGCAATACGGCCCTGACATTTACACACGTGGCTTGAACGTGTACACCACCATCAAAGCCGAAGACCAGGAAGTGGCGTACCAAGCACTTCGCCGTGGCATTTTGGATTACGAGTTGCGACAGGTTTACCGCGGACCGGAAAAATTCATCACACTGCCAACCGAAGGACGCGAGCTTGACGACGCGATTGACGACGCCTTGATAGAAGCCGGTGACAAAGGCGATTTGCTCAGCGCCGTGGTGCTCGAAGCTACACCGAAAAAAGTGCGCGTGGTGCGTCAAAACAGTGAAGTGCTTGACATCACCGGTGAGGGATTGAAACCCGTGACTTCGGGTTTGTCGGACAAAGCGCCGCCGAACATCAAATTGCGGCCCGGTGCAGTGGTTCGCATTTCTAAAAACGCCAAAGGCGAATGGGGTTTGACGCAGTTGCCTGAGGTGGAAGGTGCTTTTGTGGCGCTTGACCCGGTGGATGGCGCGATTCGTTCACTGGTGGGCGGTTTTGATTTCGATAAAAACAAATTCAACCACGTGATTCAAGCCTGGCGCCAGCCCGGTTCGAGCTTCAAACCCTTTATTTATTCAGCCGCTTTGGAAAAAGGCTTCACACCTGCCACCCAAGTCAATGACGCGCCTTTGTTTTTCGATGCCACCGCCACCGGCAGTCAAGCCTGGGAGCCGAAAAACTACGACGGCAAATTTGAAGGCGTCATGAGTTTAAAAACCGCCTTGGCCAAATCGAAAAACATGGTTTCTATTCGCATACTGCAAGCGGTCGGCCCGCAAAATGCACAAAACTGGATCAGCCGCTTCGGCTTTGAGCCGGAAAAACACCCGCCTTACCTGACCATGGCCTTGGGCGCGGGTTCGGTCACCCCTATGCAAGTGGCCTTGGGTTATTCCGTGTTCGCCAATGGCGGGTATTTGGTCAAGCCCTACCTGATCACCAAAGTCACTGATCCATTAGGCAAAGTTTTGTCTGCCTACACGCCCATCGAATTGGATGATCGTTCACGCGCCATCGAACCACGCAATGCGTTTCTCATCAGCCATTTGTTGCAGGAAGTGACCCGCTCAGGCACCGCCATGCGTGCCCAAGCCGTGCTCAAGCGCAACGACATTTACGGCAAAACCGGCACCACCAACGACTCGATGGACGCATGGTTCGCCGGCTACCACCAGACGCTGACGGCGGTGACTTGGATTGGCTATGACACGCCGCGTAAATTGGGCGACCGCGAAACCGGTGGCGGCTTGAGCTTGCCGGTTTGGATCAGTTACATGCAGCACGCATTAAGAAATGCGCCTGTAGGTGGTATGCCGGTGCCCAGTGGCGTGGTGTTCGAGGGCAACGACTGGTTTTACAGTGAATTCACCCATTCATCGGGCGTCACCAGTCTGGGCATTGAAGGCAAGAACACAGACAGTGATACCGCTGCCGATCCGGAAAAGAAAAAGATACTGGATATGTTCAAAGAATGATGCATTGATTTGCGCCCTAGCAAGCAACGCAGCCGTCACAATTTGAAAATCAACGGCCCGCCAAATTGTCGCTGTGCGTCCGAGGTGAATTGCTGCCAAAACTCGCCTTGGCCTTTGGTGTCTTGCCAAGCAGTGCCGTCAAAGCGAAAGTGATAACCACCGCTTTGGGCTGCCAGCCAGACTTCATGCAAAGGCTTTTGCAGATTCACAATCAGTTGGCTGCGGTTGGGGAAAGTCAGCGTCACCATGCCGCCGACACGTTGGTTGTCAATGTCAATGTCTGATTGCTCATTGAGCCGGTCGCATGCAGTTTCCAGTTGTTGCAACAGGCTTTCCGCCTGGTCCATGAATTCGCTGTCTGTCATCTGTCTGAGGTTCAAAAAAGGGTGGCTGCGTGCGGCAGCGATTGACACAAACGGGGCTATTACAATTTCCCCATGAAAACACCCATTCTAGGCAGCCTTCTCCTCCTCGTAGCAGCCATGGTCATCGGTTGCGGCATGAAAGGCGATCTGATGCTTCCCTCAGACCCTGAGTCTATGGAAAGAACCAAATTCCCCGACGTATTGATTCCTTCCACCAAACCCTGAAAAGGGTTGATCCTTATTTATGACTTCTTCCTCCTTGCCAGGCGCACCGTTTTTGGCTTACCGCGAGCAACACTTGTTCATTGAAGAGTTGAACTTGCAGGCTTTGGCCAAAACCCATGGCACGCCATTGTTTGTGTATTCCAAAGCCGCCATGCTGCATGCACTGGCGGCCTACCAACGCGGCTTTGCCGGTCGCAAGGCCAAAGTGCATTACGCCATGAAGGCCAATTCCAGTCTGGGCGTGTTGCAGGTGTTTGCCCAGGCCGGTTGCGGTTTTGACATTGTGTCTGCGGGTGAACTTGCGCGCGTGCTGGCCGCCGGTGGTCGCGCGTCTGATGTGATTTTTTCCGGCGTGGGCAAAACCCGCTCAGAAATGCAGACCGCTTTGCAAGCAGGCATCTCTTGTTTCAACGTGGAGAGCGAACCTGAACTGGATGTGCTGAGCGAAGTTGCTGTCGCTATGGGCAAGGTCGCGCCGGTGAGCATTCGCGTCAACCCCAACGTCGACCCGAAAACCCATCCTTATATTTCTACGGGCCTCAAGGGCAATAAGTTCGGCATTGCACACGAACGCACTTTGCAGGCGTACCAACACGCGGCTTCACTGCCTGGCTTGAAAGTGGTGGGCATTGATTGCCATATCGGCTCGCAAATCACCACCAGCGAACCTTATATAGATGCACTGGACAAGGTGTTGGATCTGGTCGAGCAAATTGAAGCGGCAGGCATACCGATTCACCATTTGGATTTCGGTGGCGGCTTGGGTATCGATTACAACGGCGACACCCCGCCTGCGGCAGATACATTGTGGAAAAAGTTATTGGCGCGTTTGGATGAGCGCGGTTTCGGCGACCGTCAATTGATGATCGAGCCGGGGCGTTCGTTGGTCGGCAATGCCGGTGTGTGTTTGAGCGAAGTGCAATTCATCAAACCCGGCGAGCAAAAAAACTTTTGCATCATTGACGCGGCCATGAACGATTTGCCTCGCCCCGCCATGTACGAAGCGTTTCACCAAATCGTGCCCTTGACGCTAACTGATGCATCCTCTCAGGTGTACGACGTGGTCGGCCCGGTGTGTGAAAGCGGTGATTGGATTGGCCGCGACCGCGCATTGAACGTGCAGTCCGGTGACACCTTGGCCGTGTTGTCAGCAGGTGCGTATTGCATGAGCATGGCCAGCAACTACAACACGCGCGGCCGACCTGCCGAGGTACTGGTGGATGGAGCCAAAGCGCATGTGATTCGCCAGCGTGAAACGGTGGCTGATCAGATGCGTTCTGAGTCACTGTTCTGAATCAAACAACAGGTGCCTTTTTATTGGGTTGACGCTTAGCCACCCACAAGCGCGCAAACAACCACACCAAAAACACAGCAGCGTAGACGTAGACCTCTGCAAAATTGTTTTTACCCGCTCGCATCCAGTAAAAATGCAAAAGCGCGAATGCGGGCAACAGGTACACCAACCGGTGCAGAATTTGCCAACGCTTGCCACCCAGCCAACGCACGGCCGCGTTACTGGATGTCAATGCCAACGGCAGCATAAACACAAAACCCAGCATGCCTAGCCAAATGAAAGGCCGCTTCACCAAGTCTTTGGCTATCTCATCGAATTCAAAACCTTGGTCAAACCAGGCATAACAAAGCAAGTGCAAGCAAGCATAGAAAAATGCTCCTAAGCCGATGCTGCGGCGAAACCGGATCAGCTCGGGCGTTCGGGTGATGTGGCGCAACGGAGTGACGGCCAGCACCAGACACAACAAACGCAGCGTCCAGTCGCCGGTTGAGCGGCTCAATGCTTCGGCTGGATTGGCGCCCAAGGTGTCTTGAAACAAAGCCCAGAGCATCCACAAAAAAGGCAACGCCAAAACGACATACCCAAAGGTTTTCGCGTGTGGCCGCAATAACAAATGGCGCCAATTCATGGACTATGGGGTTCAGAAATTTTTGGTCAGATCCATGCCGGCATAGAGCTGTCCGACCTGTGCTTCATAACCGTTGAACATCAAGGTTTTGATTTTTTTCGCAAAAAACCCGCCCTCACCGATACGCCGTTCACTGGCCTGGCTCCAGCGCGGATGATCGACATTCGGGTTCACATTGGAATAAAAACCATATTCATTGGCGGCCGCTTTGTTCCATGCGGTTTGCGGTTGTTTGTCGGTGAAGCGGATTTTCACAATGCTTTTGCCGCTCTTGAAACCGTATTTCCATGGCACAGTGATACGCACCGGTGCACCGTTTTGATTTGGCAGTACTTCGCCGTACATGCCAAATGTCAACAGCGTCAGCGGATGCATGGCTTCGTCCATGCGTAAGCCTTCCACATACGGCCAGGTCAGCACGCGTGAACCCACAAAAGGCATGGTTTTGGCATCAGCGAGCGTCACAAACTCGACGAATTTGGCGCTGCCCAAAGGCTCGACCTTTTTGATGAGTTCAGACAGCGAGTAGCCCACCCAGGGAATCACCATAGACCAGCCTTCCACACAACGCATGCGATAGATGCGGTCTTCCATAGAACTGAGTTTGAGCAAATCTTCTAAATTGAGCAAACCCGGTTTTTTCACCAAACCTTCAATTTCTACCGACCACGGCCGGGTTTTCAACGTGTGCGCGTTTTCAGCCGGATCGGCTTTGTCTGTACCGAATTCGTAAAAATTGTTGTAAGTGCTGGCGTTTTTGTAAGGGGTGACGGTGTCAGTGGCTTGTGCACCCGCAAGTGTTGACGTGGTGCTGTTGAGCGGCGCGAGTTTGCCCGGGCGTTGCGAGGCTTGCGACCATGCGTTGCCTGCACCACCGACCAAACCTGCCGCCAGCAATTGCTGCAGAAACACCCTGCGTTGTTCATACATGGCCAAAGGTGTGATCTCGCTTGGTACCTTGTGGTTGAAACCCTCGTCTGAACGAAAACGCATGCGATGCACTCCTGAAATGAAAAAGGCTGGCGAGCGGCCAGCCTTTAGGTTTGAAAAGACGGTTGATCAGTTCAATCCGGCGATGTAATCAGCCACGGCTTTGATTTCGCGGTCATTCAATTTAGCAGCAACCTGACCCATTTGCAGGCTGTTCTTGCGAATACCATCGCGGAACTGGGTCAATTGCGACACCGTTTAATCAGCGTGTTGACCGCTCTAGCGCGGGTATTGTGAATGTATGCCGGCGCCGTTGGGGCTATGGCAACCGGCACATGCAGGAAT
>CANHLD010000045.1 GCA_947461325.1 Comamonadaceae bacterium | reverse complement strand
CGACTTGATGACCAAGGTCACCAAGGCCAACAAGGCGAGCAAGGAAGCCACGGCAAAGGCCGCCACCGATTGGTATTCGTTGTACAAAATTTCCACATGCAAAGGCATGGTGTTGGTTTGTCCACGGATATGGCCTGAGACCACTGACACCGCGCCAAACTCGCCCATGGCGCGGGCGTTGCACAAAATGACGCCATACAGCAAACCCCATTTGATGTTGGGCAAGGTCACGCGCCAGAAAATTTGCCAGCCACTCGCGCCCAACACCATCGCCGCTTGTTCTTCCTCATTCCCCTGCGCTTGCATCAGCGGAATGAGTTCACGTGCAATGAAAGGAAACGTCACAAACACGGTGGCCAACACGATGCCGGGCACCGCAAAAATAACCTTGATGTCATGGGCTTGCAACCAAGGTCCGAACCAACCTTGTGCCCCAAACACCAAGACATAAATCAGGCCTGCCACCACTGGCGACACCGAAAACGGCAGGTCCACCAAGGTGGTGAGCAAGGCCTTGCCCTTGAACTCGAACTTGGCAATGGCCCAGGCTGCACTCACACCAAACACCAAGTTCAGCGGCACGGCGATGGCCGTGATCAGCAAGGTGAGTTTGATCGCGGACCATGCATCCGGTTCTTTGAAGGCCTCCAAAAAGGCCTCGAAACCCTTGCGCAAAGCCTCGGTGAACACCGCCGCCAAAGGCAGGATGAGAAACAAGAACACAAAGACCAGGGAGATGCCAATCAGGGTGCGGCGCAGCCACACCGGCTCGCCGGTACTGTTAAGCGCGTGTGTGGGCGTGGTGTGTTGCACACTCATGACGAGGCTCCCGAACGTGCACGCTGCCAGGCTTGCAAGCCGTTGATCAACAACAGCATGACGAAAGCTGCCAGCAACATGACCAATGCCACCGCTGTGGCACCTGCATAGTCGTATTGCTCGAGTTTGCTGATGATGATGAGTGGTGTGATTTCAGACACCATGGGCATATTGCCCGCAATGAAAATCACCGAACCGTATTCACCAATCGCTCGGGCAAAGGCCATGGCAAAGCCTGTCAGCAAAGCAGGAGCCAAAGCAGGAAAAATCACTCTGCTGAAGGTTTGCCAACGGGTGGCACCCAAGCAAGTCGCTGCCTCTTCCAGTTCTTTTTCCACATCTTCCAAAATTGGTTGGACAGTGCGCACGACAAAAGGCAAGCCTATGAAAATAAGCGCAATCAACACGCCATTGCGGTTGAACGCGAGTTGAATGCCCAAGGGTTCCAGGTATTGCCCTATCCACCCGTTGCCTGCCAGCAAAGCTGTGAGTGAAATACCCGCCACGGCAGTGGGCAAGGCAAAGGGCAAGTCCACCAAGGCATCAACGATTTTTTTGCCAAAGAACTGGTAGCGCACCAACACCCAGGCCAAAAGCAAACCAAAAAATGCATTCACCAAGGCTGCAATGAAAGAGGCCCCAATGGTGAGCTTGTAGGAAGCCACCACACGCGGTGCAGTCACTGCTTGCCAAAACTGATCCCAGGTCAGATTCAGTGTTTTGAACACCAGTGCAGACAAAGGAATCAACACAATCAGACTTAAATACGCCAGTGTGAAACCCAGCGTGATATTGAAGCCGGGCAACACACGAGCAGGTTGGTACCTGGGTTTAAAGAATGTGGATGTCAAAGTAGTCATTCAATGCGGTGAGTAAATTTTGTCAAACAAGCCGCCATCATTGAAATGGATTTTTTGAGCCTCTGACAATGACCCAAAGTAATCAGACACTTGAAACAAGCTAATGGGTTTGAACACCTGAGCGTATTTTTTCAATATGACGGAGTTACGTGTCCGCAATGCATGTTTGGCTGCAATTTCCTGCGCCTCTTCGCTATAGAGGTAATCTAAATAAGCTTTGGCTAATTCACTATTACCTTTTTTAGCTGCTGTGCGCTCAACCACAGCCACTGGATTTTCTGTCAACAGGCTGATCGAAGGATGAACCGCATCGACCTTGCCTTCGCCGAATTCACGGTCGACTGAAATGACTTCAGACTCAAACGTAATCAGCACATCGCCGATATTTCTTTGTAAAAACACATTGGTGGCATCGCGCCCGCCTTTGGCCAGGACAGGCACATTGGCATAGAGTTTTTTCACATAGGCTTGGGCATCAGCATCCGAGCCGCCTTTTTTGCGCACCTGCCCCCAAGCTGCCAAATACGCCATTCGTCCGTTGCCACCGGTTTTGGGGTTTACCACGATGACTTGCACACCGGGTTTGATCAGGTCGTCCCAGTCCTTAATCCCCTTGGGGTTGCCATTGCGGGTGAGAAAGAGCATGGTCGAGGTAGTTGGTGCAGCATTGTTGGGAAACTTTTTCGACCAATCTTTGGCCACAACACCAGTGCCCGCCAAAAAATCAATGTCCGATGCGGTGTTCATGGTCACTACATCTGCGTCCAATCCGTCGTTGACGGCTCTGGCCTGCGCACTGGAACCTCCGTGAGATTGGTCAATCTTGACTTCTGAGCCCTTGGTCTTTTTGTAATGCGCTACAAACGCGGCGTTGTAATCTTTGTAAAACTCGCGGGACACGTCATAAGAAACGTTCAACAAGGTTTGAGCAGACATCAAGCCTGAAGAAACTGTCAACATCAAGCCCAGAGCTATGCGCTTGGTCAATTTTTCAACACACATAAAAAAATCCTGCACCGGTCAAATCAAAAAGTGATTGTCACTATGCGATTTTCAAATTCAAACGATTGATTCGTTGTTTGCTTATGCCATTTCAAACAGTTTGCTGATGCCAGCTATGTTTTTTGATGGAAAACACCGTAAAGACAGATTGCGCATGTGCTTATATCTAATCGGCATATAGCTCAAACTAAAAAATAGTTTGCCCGCCTAGGGTCGACCCTTATAGTCCCTCCCTTATGGAAAATTTCTCAATCGCATTTGTGCTCGCCGGTTTCGTTGTCGGCCTGATCGTAGGCCTCACAGGGGTCGGCGGCGGCTCTTTGATGACTCCATTGCTGATCTTCGGATTCGGCATCAAGCCTGCGCTCGCTGTCGGCACCGATTTACTATTTGCAGCAGGCACCAAGTTCGGCGGCTTGCTCAATTTCGCACGCCAACGCATCATTCCTTGGCGTGTGGTGTTCAGCCTCAGTTTGGGCAGTGTGCCAGCCGCGGTCATTACCTTGGCGGTATTGCATCATTTCGGCACTTCCAACCCCACGGTGCAACACGCTATCACGTTCACACTGGGTATTGCTTTGCTGCTGACCGCTGCTGCCACGCTTTACAAAGCCATACGCGGCCCTTTACTCAGACAAGACAACGATGAAGATAACGAAGCAACACCTGCTGACCAAACCACACACCCTTGGATGCCTGTGCTGTTTGGCGCAGTCATTGGTGTATTGGTCACGCTCACATCGGTGGGTGCAGGTGCCATTGGCGTGACTGTGCTGATGCTGCTTTATCCGCAACTTCCTCTGCCACGCATTGTTGCCGCCGATATTGCCTATGCCGTTCCATTAACCCTGGTCGCCGGTTTGGGTCACGCCTCCCTAGGCACGGTTGACTGGAACTTGCTTGGCATGTTGCTCTGCGGCTCACTGCCAGGCATCTGGCTGGGGTCTCACTTGGTCACCAAAGTACCCGAACGTTTCATCCGCTCCGCTTTATCTGTTTTGCTGGCCTGGGCTGGCACCAAATTGATTTTGATCTGACACACCATGTACCAATACACCGATTTCGATAAACGATTTGTCAAAGAACGCGCCGCGCAATACCGCGACCAGTTAGAGCGCCATCTCAGCGGCCGCTTGAGCGACGAAGAGTTCCGGCCACTGCGTTTGCAAAACGGCTGGTACGTGCAACGCTATGCACCCATGTTGCGTGTGGCTGTGCCTTACGGCGAACTCAACAGCGCGCAACTGCGTGTGCTGGCCACGATTGCACGCGACTACGACACGCCCGAGCCCGGTTTGTTCGAACGCGCCCAAACCACGCAAGACGCCATCGGCGGCATACCCGCACCGGCTTTGACGAAAAACTATGCGCATTTCACCACCCGTCAAAACCTGCAATACAACTGGATTCCGCTGAATAAAAGCGCGGACGTGATGGACTTGTTGGCAAGCGTGAACATGCACGGCATTCAAACCAGCGGTAACTGCATACGCAATATCACCAGTGACGAACGCGCCGGTGTGGCGGTAGATGAAATCGTTGACCCGCGCCCGTTTGCAGAAATTTTGCGCCAGTGGAGCACGCTGCACCCTGAGTTCGCATTTCTGCCGCGCAAATTCAAAATCGCCATCAGCGGCGCTTTGGAAGACCGCGCAGCCACCGCATGGCATGACGTGGGTTTGCATGTGCAACGTAATGCCGCCGGTGAAGTTGGTTTTCGCGTCATGGTGGGCGGCGGCATGGGCCGCACACCCATCACAGCGAGCGTGATCTGTGAATTTCTGCCTTGGAACCAGATACTCAATTACTTAGAAGCCGTGGTGCGTGTCTATAACCGCTGGGGCCGTAGAGACAATATTTACAAAGCGCGCATCAAAATTTTGGTGAAGGCAGAAGGCCCGCGCTACATCGAAGAGGTCGAGGCCGAATACCAGCGCATCCTTACCCAAGACGGTGCGCCGCACACCATCACGCAAGCCGAGTTTGACCGGGTGCATGCTTGCTTTGCACCGCCGGTGCTGGCTGCTCACAACGGTGTGTCTGCTGAGGCTATTCACACTCAACTTACCCAAGCTGCAGACGACAACAAAGACTTCGGCCGTTGGTTGCAACAAAATGTGGCCGCGCACCGTGACCCGCATTTGCGCGTGGTCACACTGTCATTCAAACGCTTGGGACAAGCCCCTGGAGATGCGACTGCTGACCAATTGGATGCAGCCGCTGTATTGGCTGAACGCTTCTCTGCCGGTGAAGCCCGCGTCAGCCATGACCAGAACCTGGTCTTGCCATGGGTTGCTGCGCAAGACTTGCCCGAGCTCTACAAACAGGCCAAAGATTTGGGTCTGGCCAAACCGAATATCCGCATGCTGACCGACATGATTGCCTGCCCCGGCGGCGACTATTGCTCCCTAGCCAATGCGCGTTCTCTGCCGGTCTCCGCCGCCATCAGCGAGCGCTACCAGGACTTAGATGAATTGTTTGATCTTGGCGAAATCGATTTACACATCAGCGGTTGCATCAATTCATGCGGTCACCACCACAGCGGCCATATCGGCATTCTGGGTGTGGATAAAGACGGCAAGGAGTGGTATCAGATCACGCTGGGCGGCTCTGATGGATCCACGCTGAGCGGCGCACCCAAGGCCGGTAAAGTCGTTGGCCCCTCGTTTTCATCTGCCGAAGTGGTGGATGTGATTGAGGCAGTGTTGCAGGTGTACACAGAGCAACGTCACCATGGCGAAAGTTTTATGGATGCGACCACTCGCATAGGTATCGAGCCCTTCAAAATTGCTGCTAACACCGCCCGCCACCCATCGGACGACGAAGCCCTGAGCACTGTCGCCTGAAAGCCAAACATGCAACTGATTCCACATACTGAACACGCTTCCTTGTCCAAGGACAACGTGCTGACCTTGGCCAATGACGCAGACCCCATGCAACAAGCTTTGCAAGATATTCAAACCATTGAACTGCATTTCCCCAAATTCACCGACGGACGAGCTTTCAGCCAAGCCTTGATGTTGCGCCGCCGCTGCGGATTCACGGGCGAGATACGCGCCACTGGCGACGTGCTGATTGACCAACTCAGCCAAATGCAACGCTGCGGTTTTAGCAGTGCGGTTTTGCGCGCTGACCAAGACCTCGCCAAGGGCCGACAATTACTGGCTCACTTCAGCGCTTTTTACCAAGGCGATGTGACACAACCCCAACCCTTGTTTGCACGATGAAACCCTTACCCAAAGCCACCGAACTGCACGCCAAAGCCAGCGCCACGTTTGATGCCAAACTGGCTGCCACGCAAGCACAACTCAAAGCTGCAGCGCTTGAACTGCAACCGTTGAAGCAAGCATCCAGCTTGGGCGCTGAAGACGTGGTCATCACCCACATCATCAACAGCTTGCAACTCGACATCCCCGTGTTTGTGCTGGAAACCGGCGCACTGCACAGCGACACGCTGGCTTTGCTCGAGCGCCTGCAAGCCCATTCACGAGCACCGGTTCAGGTGTACCGCCCGCAACAAGAAGCCGTCATTGCATTTGTCAAGCATCCGGGTCAACAAGCCATTTACGAGAGCATGGCCAACCGCAAAGCCTGTTGCGGCATACGCAAACTAGAGCCTTTGGGTCATGCTTTGAAAGACCAAAAGGCATGGATCACCGGCCTGCGGCGCGAACAATCACAAGCACGCGCTGAAGTGTCTGCACAGGAAGCTGACGTGACCAACGGCACGCCGATTGTCAAACTCAACCCACTGGTGGACTGGACCTGGGGCGACGTCTGGCATTACATAGCCACGCACGAAGTGGACTACAACCCGCTGCATAACCAGTTTTTCCCCAGCATCGGTTGCGCGCCTTGCACACGTGCCATCAGCCTCGGCGAAGATTTCCGCGCCGGTCGCTGGTGGTGGGAAGATGAAACCGCCAAGGAATGCGGATTGCATGTCAAGGCTTGATAGCCTTAACAAAATTTGAACGAGAAGAACATGAACGCCAGGATACCCACAGAGTTGCACCAATTAAGCAACGCCCACCTTGACGCACTTGAAGAAGAAACCATTTTCATTCTTCGCGAAGTCGCTGCGGCATTCGAGCGGCCGACCCTGCTTTTTTCGGGTGGCAAAGATTCTTTGGTGATGTTGAAATGTGCCGAAAAAGCCTTCGGCGTCGGGCGCATCCCCTACCCGCTGCTGATGATTGACACCGGCCACAACTTTCCCGAGGTCACCGATTTTCGCGACCTGCGTGCCAAAGAATTGGGCGCTGAATTGATCGTGCGCAGTGTTGAAGACTCCATGAAACGCGGCACGGTGCGATTGGCCCGCCCTGACGAATCGCGTAATGTGCACCAATCGGTCACATTGCTTGAAGCGATTGATGAATTCCGCTTTGATGCACTCATAGGCGGTGCGCGGCGCGACGAAGAAAAAGCCCGCGCCAAAGAACGCATATTTAGTCACCGCGACAGCTTCGGCCAATGGCAACCCAAATCACAACGGCCTGAGCTTTGGAATTTGTTCAACACGCGCCTGCACCCGGGCGAGCATTTCCGCGTGTTCCCTATTTCCAATTGGACCGAGCTCGACGTGTGGCAATACATTGCACGTGAAAACATCGCCTTGCCTTCGCTTTACTACACACACACACGCGACGTGATCGAGCGCAAAGGCTTGCTCGTTCCTGTGACACACATGACGCTACCGCGCGATGGCGAAACCGTGCAACAACGCCAGGTGCGTTTTCGCACTGTCGGCGACATCACCTGCACCTGCCCGGTGGAAAGTAACGCTGCGACACCGCAAGAAATCGTCATCGAAACCCTGGCTGCTGATGTGAGCGAACGTGGCGCCACCCGCATGGACGACCAAACGTCTGACGCCTCCATGGAAAAACGCAAAAAAGAGGGCTACTTCTAATGAACACCCAAACCGCTACCCGCCCTGCCCTGAAATTTATCACCTGCGGTTCAGTGGATGATGGCAAATCTACGCTCATCGGCCGTTTGCTCGTGGACTCTAAGTCTGTGCTGCAAGACCATTTGGCTGGTGTGCAACGCCAAGGTGAAACCGACCTTGCATTGCTTACCGACGGTTTGTCCGCCGAACGCGAACAAGGCATCACCATCGATGTGGCTTATCGCTACTTCAGTACCGAGTCACGCAAATTCATCATTGGCGACTCACCCGGCCACGAGCAATACACGCGCAACATGGTGACCGGCGCCTCCAGCGCAGACGCGGCCGTGGTGTTGGTGGACGCGACCAAGCTCGATTGGTCCGCCAAGGGTTTCAACCTGCTACCGCAAACCCGCAGACACAGTTTGTTGCTCAAACTTTTGCGTGTGCCGTCCATCGTATTTGCCATCAACAAGCTCGATGCTGTGGAAGATGCTGCCACCGCTTTTGTGAACATTGCCCAAACATTGCAAAGCTTTGCCGACGAGGCAGGAATCGACATCACGGCCATCGTGCCAGTGTCAGCACTCAAAGGTTGGAATGTGGTCAACCCGCAACCTGACTGGTGCAATTACAGTGGGCCCAGCTTGCTGCAACTGCTGGAAAGTTTGCCTGTGACGGCATTTGAAGAAGACGCTGAACTGGCTTTTGCCGTGCAGTGGGTAGAAAAATTCCATGACAGCGCTGACACATCTAAAGGCAGGCGTGTGTATTGGGGCCGAGTCGGCACAGGTATCGCACGCGCTGGGGACACCATTCGCGTATTTCCCAGCGGCCAAACCGCCCTCATCAAAGAAGTGCTCAGCAGCGTGCGCCAATCCGCAGAGATTGCAGCAGGACACAGCGCAGGTTTGGTGCTGGACCGCGAAGTCGATGTATCTCGTGGCGACTGGGTACTGGCTCAATCGCACGAAGCCCAAGCACAAAACCAGTTGAATGTCACTTTAGCCTGGCTGGACGATGAGTCCTTGGTGGCGGGTCGTGTTTACTGGGCTTTGCATGGACACCGTTGGGTCAAAGCCAAGGTGGTTCGCATTGTTCATCGCCTTGACGTCAACACCTTGCAAGAAATGGACGCGACCGAGTTGCCGCCCAACGCCATCGGCCATGTGCAACTGAGTTTGCAGCAACCTTTGGTGACCTTGCCGTTCAGCGACTCGCGCAGTCTGGGTTCGTTGGTCTTGGTAGATACCGCCACCCATAAAACCTCTGCTGCCGTCATGGTTCGATAGAACCTGTCCGCATTCCCCTAAAATGCCAGATTCCGCGGCCAAGCTGCCCCTTTGATCAACAATAAATCTCACCATGACCCACGTTGTTACCGAAGCCTGTATCCGTTGCAAATACACCGACTGCGTGGACGTCTGTCCCGTCGATTGTTTCCGTGAAGGCCCCAATTTTTTAACCATTGATCCTGATGAATGCATCGATTGCGCGGTCTGCATCCCAGAATGCCCGGTCAACGCCATTTACGCTGAAGAAGATGTGCCCGCAGACCAGCAGCACATGGTGGCCTTGAATGTGGAACTCGCCCGCATCGGCTGGCCCAGCATCACCAAGCGCAAAACCCCTTTGCCGGATGCTGACGACTGGAAAGACAAGACCGGCAAGCTGTCTGAGCTGAGCCGCTGATCTCGCCGGGCTCAGACAAAACGCCATGAGCTCAACTTCCCCACCCATTGAAACAGAGGCGCTGGTCATCGGCGCCGGGCCGGTGGGCTTGTTTCAAGTCTTCGAACTCGGTCTGCAAGAAATACAAGCGCATGTGGTTGATGTATTGCCCTATGTTGGCGGCCAATGCATGGCGCTGTATGCCGACAAACCTATTTACGATATACCCGGTCTGCCGCATTGCACCGGTCGCGAACTGATTGATCGCCTGCAACAGCAAGCCGCGCCGTTCAAACCGGTGTTCCATTTGCATCAATTGATTCAAAGCGTAGAAGGACAAGACGATCAACGTTGGTTGGTTGGTACTTCCAGCGACACATCTTTTCTGGCCAAAACCGTTTTTATCGCCGCCGGTGTCGGTGCATTTACACCACGCAAATTGGCATTGCCCGAGTTAGACGCGTTCGAAGGCAGGCAGGTGTTTTACACATCAAGCGGATTGCCAGATATTCAGGGGAAACACTTGGTGGTGGTGGGTGGTGATGGTGAGGCTTTGCAGGCTTCTCTTGAGGCTTTGCGTTTGCAAGCACGCAGCGTGACGCTTGTACACAGACGCAACACATTGGATGCAGATGCAGAGTTGCTCAAGACTTTTCATGAGGCTGTGACTGCCCAAAAAATCCACTTCATCGCCGCACAAATCACCCACACCCAATCCTCAAACCATGAACTGACCGGTTTGCAACTTCAAATGATTGACGGCAGTACCCGGCAAGTCACTTGCGATCTGATGTTGATTCAACTCGGCATATCTCCTCAACTCGGCCCGTTGGCCGATTGGGGAATTGACATGGCTCGCAAACAATTGAGTGTCAACACCGAAGACTTCAGCACGAGTGCGCCCGGTATTTTTGCGGTCGGTGATATCAACACTTACCCGGGCAAACGCAAACTCATCGTCAGTGGATTCCACGAAGCCACACTGGCCGCATTCGGTGCCGCCGCGTACCTGCGCCCCGGACAGAAAATTCCGCTGGAATACACCACGGCTTCGCCGCGCTTGCACCGCCTACTGGGTGTTTGACCACAGCGCAAATTACTTAAAGGCATAATACAAATTCTTGTCTAATGACAAGTCCGCTGGGGGTGCTGAGGTTTACATTGAACCAAGGCTGAGAAAGTCCCTTTGAACCTGATTGAGGTAATCCTCGCGCAGGGAAGCACGGCCTACTAGGACCAAGCTGTTCATGCTCCCTAGGCCTCGCCGAACTGCCATTCTTTTTTGGAAAACAGATGGCAAACACCACGCACAATGAATCCTTGACACCCATCGGCTCGAACGAGCGCGTGTTCACTTGGTACTCACACGCATCGCTTTGGTTCAGTTTGGGCGTCGGACTGCTGGTCATGCAGGTCGGGGCTTACTTGGTTCCTCGGTTGGGCACGCAAGAAGCGCTTTGGGTAACCATCGTGGGTTCCATACTAGGGGCGGGCTTGCTTGCTTGGGTGGCCAAAGTGGGTTGCGACAGTGGCTTGTCTAGTGCAGGCCTCATGCACCAAGTGTTTGGCAGCAGTTTTGCACGCTTGCCGGTGCTGCTCAATATTGTTCAATTGGTCGGATGGACCACGTTTGAGTTGGTGGTCATGCGCGATGGCACGCTTGCCATGACAAATGCCACCCATTGGTCTGCCCCCTATGCAGCGACTTTGCTGTGGGGCATGGTTTTGGT
>CANHLD010000044.1 GCA_947461325.1 Comamonadaceae bacterium | reverse complement strand
CTCAGCGAAGCTTTCTTCAACCACGAACAAGCAAGCTAGGATAAAGCCTCATACGCACCTTTTTAAAGACATGATTGACACTGCCTACTGCCAATTGCTGGCCGACTACAACCAATGGATGAACGACAAGCTCTACCGCGCTTGCGCTTCATTGCCTGAGCAGGAATTGCATGCAGACAAAGGTGCATTTTTCAAATCCATTTACCTGACGCTCAACCACATTACTTATTCAGACTTGGCTTTTTTGTCGCGATTTACTGGAGAGCCACCGCAAGTGCCGCCTTTGGGTGAAGATTTGTTTGGCGGGTTTCAAGCGCTCAGCGTTCAACGTCAGTTGTTAGATAAACGACTGTGTGATTGGTCCCAAACTCTGACGCCAAAGTGGCTGGCGCACACACTGACCTATGTGAGCAAGGTAGATGGCAAGCACAAAACTGCACCGCACTGGGTATTGGTGACACACATGTTCAATCACCAGATTCACCACCGGGGACAAGTGACCACCTTGTTGACGCAGCTTGGGGTTGATGTGGGTTCTACCGATTTGCCTTTTATGCCAAGGTTTGAATATGGTTCTTTAAATTGATCTTCAATTTATCAATTCAACTTCACCGCGTAGACTCCCCTCATCCCCACTCTGCTTCCCCCCATGAACCGCCCCATACTCACCACCGACCACATCCACCCCGCCATCCGCGACACCATCGCTCAGCACCAGCAAGACATCGTCACCGAAGTGCAAAAAGCAGTGCTGCAACACGCAGTGGTCGTCGTTGGCATGGCGCAAAACCCCATGGTCAAGCAAGCGCGCCAAGCGCTGGCCGATGCAGGTTTTGCAGTGCATTACCTGGAATACGGCAGCTACCTCAGCCAATGGCGACGTCGCAATGCCTTGAAGATGTGGACCGGCTGGCCCACGTTTCCCATGGTGTTTGTGAACCAAGTGCTCATCGGTGGTGCCAAAGACGTGAAAGCCCTGATTGCTTCGGGTGAATTGAAGAAACCCGCATGACGCTTAAGATGGGCTGAATGTCTTTGAATTCTTTATCCGCCCGCTACGCCGCTGTTCGTCAACACACTTTAAAACTCGCTGCACCGCTCAGCGCCGAGGACCAGTGTGTTCAGTCCATGCCCGACACCAGTCCGACCAAATGGCATTTAGCGCACACCAGTTGGTTTTTTGAGAACGTGGTGCTGCTGCCTCACCTGCCGGGCTACCAGGTGTTTGATGCCGCTTTCGCTTACCTCTTCAATTCGTATTACGAAGCGCTGGGGCCGCGCCACCCGCGCCCGCATCGCGGCTTGTTGTCTCGCCCGGCTCTCTCGCAAGTGTTGGCGTTTCGCGAACACGTGAACGCAGCCATGCAGCAATTGCTTTTGAATGAAAGCAAACTGTCTGTTGAGGCATTGGCTTTGATTGAACTCGGCCTGAACCACGAACAACAACACCAGGAATTGCTGCTTACCGATGCATTGCATTTGTTGTCTTGCAACCCGCTGCTACCGGCTTACGATGTCCATTTCAAACACGCAAATGCAAATAGCGAAACTTTGCAATGGTTGTCATTTGACGAAGGCCTCCGCACTTTGGGTCGCCCTGTTGAACACACAGGTTTTGCTTTCGACAACGAAAGCCCGGCGCACCAGCGTTATGTGCAAGGCTTTCACATCGCCAACCGCTTGGTGACCTGCGGCGAATACTTGGCTTTTATTCAAGACAGCGGTTATGCCAACGCTGACTTGTGGTTGTCCGAAGGCCGCGCACAAGTGTTGCAACACGATTGGCAATGCCCGCTGTATTGGCTGGCGCCGCAAGACCCGCGTGCACCGTCAGACCAATGGCAGGTGTTTGGCTTGAACGGTGTGCACGCACTCGACCCGCAAGCGCCAGTGGCCAACCTGAGTTTTTACGAAGCCTCGGCATTCGCGCAATGGGCCGGTTCGCGCTTGCCCACCGAGTTTGAGTGGGAAGTCGCCAGCGCACATGAGGGCATGCAAGACATGCACGCACATGTGTGGCAATGGACGCGTTCCGCGTATGAGCCCTACCCCGGTTTTGTGCCAGCCAGCGGTGCGGTGCGCGAGTACAACGGCAAATTCATGGTCGGCCAGCAAGTGTTGCGCGGCAGCAGTCTGGCCACATCACCGCAACACAGCCGCCACACCTACCGCAATTTTTTCCCGGCCCACGCACGCTGGCAGTTCAGCGGCTTGCGTCTGGCCAAAGACAATTAACTTCACTGAACATGACCGTCCCCGATTCTGAAACCTTGCAGTTCATGCAAGACATGCAAGCTGCGTTGTCGCAGTCACCGAAAAGCATTTCACCGAAATATTTTTACGACCAAGCGGGTTCTGCATTGTTTGACCGCATTTGCGAATTGCCCGAGTACTACCCCACGCGCACCGAGTTGTCCATTTTGCAAACCCACGCAGCCGATATGGCAAAGCACATGGGCGAGCACGCAGACATCATCGAATTTGGCGCAGGCTCGTTGCAAAAAATTCGTTTGCTGTTGAACGCCGCCACAAAACCTGCACGCTTTGTACCCATGGATATTTCCGGTCCGCATTTGCAAGCTGCCAGTGTGTCGTTGCAAAAAGAGTTTCCCGCATTGCAGATACAACCGATGGTGGGCGACTACACCAGCGATTGGCAATTGCCTGCTGCGCTGCCGCAAGCAGGTAAACGCGTGGCGTTTTTCCCGGGCTCAACCATTGGCAATTTTTCGCCCGCGCAAGCATTGTCATTTTTTCGCAATTGCGCGCAACACTTGGCTGGTGGCGCATTGCTTTTGGGTGTGGACCTGATCAAGTCGCCCAACGTTTTGCATGCGGCCTACAACGACGCGCAAGGCGTGACCGCGGCCTTCAATCTCAACTTGCTGGTACGCGCCAACCGCGAACTCGGATGCGACTTTGACCTCAGCCAATTTGCGCACAGCGCTTTTTACAACGCGCCCTTGCAACGCATTGAAATGCATTTGCTCAGTTTGAAGGCGCAAACCGTGCATTTGAATGGTCAGGCTTATGCTTTTCATGAAGGCGAAACCTTGCACACCGAGTATTCGCACAAGTTCACCATCGCCGGGGTACAACAGGCCGCACAATCAGCGGGTCTGCAAGCCGGTCCCGTGTGGACCGATCCGCAACATCTTTTCGGCCTGCTCTGGCTGGATATTCCCCACACACAGGAGACTTCATCATGAGAGCCATTTGGAACGACACCGTGGTTGCCGAAAGCAACGACACAGTTTTGGTGGAAGGCAACCATTACTTTCCCGCAGACGCTTTGAACAAAAATTTTGTTTCACCGAGCAACCACAAAACCTTGTGCGCTTGGAAAGGCCAAGCCAGCTATTTATCACTGCTGGTGAATGGCGAGTTGAACAACGATGCGGTCTGGTATTACGCCGATCCGAAACCGCAGGCTGAAGAAATCAAAGGCCGGGTCGCGTTTTGGAAAGGCGTCAAAGTGGTGGAATAAAACAGGCCATTGAGCTTGAGACATACAAGGTAAATTCACTAGGGTAAACCCCAGACGACGCTCAAACCGACCTGCAATCTCGGCCACAATAAGACGAGTTGCTTTTCAGACGAATGGGAATATGAATTTAGATCTCGTGCTGCTCGCCGTGGCCGATGGTGTGTCTTATGCCGGGCTGCTTTTCATGGTGTCGCTCGGCTTGACCCTGATCTGTGGTGTGATGGGCATTGTCAATGTCGCGCATGGCGCCTTGTATGCATTTGGCGGTTACGCGGCTTGCACATTGAGTTTGCTCATCATGCAAAACGCCCCCTCCACTTTTTTGTTGTTGCTGGTATTGCCAGTCGCAGCCTTGCTGGTCGGGTTGGTGCTGGGCACAGCGATTGAAACTGGCTTACTCAGGCGCATTCAAGGCCGCGATCCGGTGCAACAGTTGCTCATGACATTTGCGGGCTTCATGGTGCTGGAAGATGTGCAACGCCTGGTCTGGGGCACGCAGCCTTACTCTGCGCCTGAGATCATCGGCCGCTTAGGTACTGTCAATTTTTTCAACGTCACTTACACCAGTTACCAATTGGTTTTGATACCAATCATGGCCTTGGTCAGTTATGCAGGGCTGATGTTTTTTCTGCGCTTTACTTCCATCGGCAGACAAGTGGTCGCGGTCACGCACCACCGCGAGATGGCAACCGCTTTGGGCATCAATGCCAAGCGCGTCGGCTGGCTCACCTTTGTGCTGGGTGCCACGCTCGGCGCGTTGGGTGGCGCCATGGCAGCCCCAACAACATCCATGGTTCCCGGCGCTGGCGCAGACATGATCGTGCTCTCATTTGCCGTGGTCGCGACTGCAGGCATGGGGCAAATCACCGGCGCATTGCTAGCCTCTCTCATGATCGGTCTGGCTCGCTCTACCGCTGTGTACCTCGCGCCCGAATGGGAAGTTGCTGTGCCCTACCTGATCATGGCACTGGTGTTGTTGGTTCGCCCGGACGGCCTGTTTACCGTCGCACAAGCGCGCAGGATTTGACATGTTGAATCTGATCGGTTTGGTCGGCGCTTTGCTCTGTTTGCTGCTCGGCTGGCAATTTCCTTGGAGCAAAACGCCGCTCATCATGGGCTTGTGCTATGGCTTGGCGAGTCTGGGTGTGTCAGTCATGATGCGCGCCGGTCAAGTGTCATTTGGTCACGCTTTGTATGCCGCCATCGGCGCCTACACCGTTGCTTTCTTAACCCGCGCCTATCCAGCGCTTGACGGCATGGTGTTGCTGATTGGTGCTTTGCTTGTCAGTGGTGTGGCGGGCGCAGTGGTCGGTGTGTTCATGGTGCGTTACCGAGGCATATTTTTCGGCATGCTCAATCTGGCTCTCAGCATGGTGGTGTTTGCCATGCTAGGCAAGATGTACAACATATCAGGCGGCACCGACGGCCTGCGCATGGAGCGTCCTGAATTGCTGGGCATCCGTTTTGATCGCGCTGATTTTGAAAGCAGTTTGTTGGTGCTGGTGGTGGTCTGCGTGGTGTTTATGGTCTGGCTGGTGCAACGCTATTTCAAATCTGCGGCAGGTGAAGCATTGGCCGGCATCAAGTCGAACGAAACCCGCTTGGAATATTTGGGCTTGTCTGCCCGCTTGATCTTGTGGCAGGCCTATGTGTTGTCTGCAGTACTCGTGGGTTTGTCGGGCGCCATGTTTGCCATGGTGCAAGGTTTGGTAACACCAGACATTGGCTCGTGGTTCCGTTCAGGAGAGTATGTGTTTATCGCTGTGCTGGGCGGATCGGGACACGCCATGGGCGCGTTTCTCGGTGCGGCTGTGTTTGAAACCGTCAAACTGTTTGCTGCAGCGTACATGACTGGCATTTGGCAAATGTTGTTGGGTTTGACTTTGATTGTGGTCATCATTCTCGCGCCGGATGGTATTGTGGGTTTGATGCGTCGCAAAGCCAGCAACCCACACAAGGAGAACACATGACATCCTTGTTAAGCACCCGCAACCTGTGTCTGCGTTTCGGTGGTGTGATTGCCGCAGACAAGATCGACTTTGATTTACACCGTGGTGAACGCCTTGCCGTCATTGGTCAAAACGGTGCAGGCAAAACTACCTTCATCAATATTTGCACCGGCTTTCTCAAACCCGATCAAGGCCAGGTGATGTTCAACGGCCAAGACGTGACTGGGCGCGAACCGCGCCACTTGGTCAGAATGGGTTTAGGCCGTTCATTTCAATTACCTCAATTGTTTCTGGACCACACGGTCAGGCAATGTTTGGAGATTGCCGCTGCGGCGCGCACCGGACACATGTCATGGTTGACCGCATTGACGGATGCGGTCGATGCCCGCGAAGTGGACGACACCTTGGCGCTGGTGGGTTTGCATGAACGTAGCCATTTGCCTGCCATGGCATTGCCTGAAGGTCAACGCAAATTGTTAGACGTGGCCATGGCGCTGATGCTCAAACCGCAGTTGATGATCATGGACGAGCCGACCAGCGGTGTCGGCTCCGACAGCAAAATGCAATTGATGGACACCGTCATGCAAGCCATGGCTGAACGCCAAGTCACCAGTTGGTTTGTCGAGCATGACATCGACATTGTCAAACGCTATGCCACACGTGTGGCCGCTTGGATTGGCGGGCGGATTGCAGCTGACGGTGAGCCTGACGATGTGTTGCAACAACCGCAGGTCAAGCTTGAAATTTTGGGGACCCGCTGATGTTGCTGATCGATCAACTCACGGTAGAGCTCGCAGGCATTGAAGTCTTGCGACACATTCATGCGCATGTACTGACTGGCAGCACCGTGGCCGTGATCGGTCGCAATGGTGCAGGCAAAACCACCTTGCTTCGCAGCATCATGGGTTTGGTGCCCGTCAAGTCAGGCCAGTTGTTATTCGATCAAACCGAATTGCTGCATACAGCGGCGCACCGGCGCGCTTCACTGGGTATCGGCTATGCGCCGGAAGACCGGGTAATTTTTCCAACGCTGTCCGTGTTGGATAACTTGCGTTTACCTGCCGAGGTGTTGGGATTGACCGCCGCAGAAACCCAATTGCGTTTAGACGCAGCGCTGGAAGTGGTGCCGCAACTCGAACCCATGCTGGCGCGTTCAGGTGCGGCTTTGTCCGGTGGCCAAGGAAAAATGGTTGCACTGGGTCGCGCCTTGATGGCAGGCACGCGCTTGGTGTTGCTGGATGAGCCGCTGCAAGGTCTGGCGCCGGTATTGGCTGAGCAGTATGTGCAAGCGATCGGTCGCTTGCGTCAGTTGCGCCCGACCTTGAGCGTCATCATCACCGAATCGAATGCCAGTCTGTTGCACGGCATGCCTGATCAAACCTGGCTGTTAGAGCGCGGTGCGCTCAGTCTGGATACATCGCTCGCCACTTAATGTTTTAAGAAAGAAACCCATGGCACACATGATCATTGCTGGCAAGGCCTGCCAAGCCATCAGCGGACAAACCTTGGAAGTCCGCTCACCCGTAGATGGTTTGGTGTTCGAACATATTCCGCGCGGCGACGCCAAAGACATAGATGCAGCGGTACGCGCGGCACGCGCTGCTTTGTCTGGTGAATGGGGAAATCTCAGCGCCACAGAACGCGGCCGCTTGATGATGAAGCTCAGCTTTCTCGTCACCGAGCATGCCGAGGAACTGGCATTGCTTGAAGCACGTGACACCGGCAAGCCCATGACCACGGCGCGCAATGACATGGTGGTGTTGGCGCGCTACTTTGAGTTTTTCGGCGGCGCTGCCGACAAAGTGCATGGCGAAGTCATCCCATTTTTGAATGGCTACCAAGTCAATTTATTGCGCGAACCTTTGGGCGTGACCGCGCACATCATTCCCTGGAATTACCCGGCGCAAATGATGGGGCGCAGCATCGCTCCTGCCTTGGCCATGGGCAACGCCGTGGTGGTCAAGCCAGCTGAAGATGCGTGTTTGAGTTGTTTGCGTATCGCTGAATTGGCATTGCTTGCTGGCTTCCCCGCAGGCGCTTTGAATATCGTCAGCGGCATAGGTGAAGAAGCCGGTGCCGCACTGGCTAACCATCCGGACATCAACTTCATCAGCTTTACAGGCTCCAACGAAGTCGGCGTGTTGATTCAACAAGCTGCCGCCAAGCACGCAGTGAAATGCACGTTAGAGCTCGGCGGCAAATCGCCGCATTTGGTGTTTGAAGATGCCAATCTCGAATTAGCTGCCACGACTGTGGTGCGAGGCATCATTCAAAACACCGGACAGACATGCACCGCTGGCAGCCGTTTACTGGTGCAGCAATCCATCTACGACAGATTCGTCGCGCTTGTGGCTGAAAAATTCAAACAGGTACGCGTCGGCACACCAGAGATGAACCTGGACTGCGGACCAGTTGTCAACCCTTCTCAACAACAACGCGTCAACCGCTTCATTGAACAAGCCAAAGCGGCTGGTTACCCTGTGCTTGCACAAGGACAGATTGACCCCGGCGTGCCCGCCGCAGGCTATTACGTCACACCCACTCTGTTCGGTCATGTGCCCAACGACAGCCCACTGGCACAACAAGAGGTGTTTGGCCCTGTGCTGGCCGCCATGTCGTTCACCGATGAAGCACACGCCATTGCTTTGGCAAACGGCACCGATTACGGCTTGCTGGCTGCGGTGTGGAGCGAAAACGGCGGAACACAACAACGTGTAGCCAAAGCGTTGAAATGCGGACAGGTGTTCATCAATTCATTCGGCGCTGGTGGCGGTGTCGAACTGCCTTTTGGCGGTGTCAAGCGCAGCGGGCACGGGCGTGAAAAAGGTTTTCTGGCACTCGAAGAAATGAGCACCACCAAAACAGTGGTGCAGTTTCACGGTTAATGATTTTTTGAAAGCAGCAACATGACTCAATTGAAAAATAAAATCGCTGTCGTCACCGGTTCAGGTGGCGGCTTTGGTGAAGGCATTGCACAAGCTTATGTACGAGAAGGCGCACGCGTCATCGTCGCTGACATCAATGCAGAAGCGGCCAAACGCGTGGCCGGTGCACTCGGTGCCAACGCCAGCGCGTTCACATGTGATGTCACCCGCGCAGACCAGGTGCAGGCCTTGGTGGCGCATTGCGTAAGCACTTTCGGCATTCCCGACATCGTGGTGAACAACGCAGGCACGACCCACAAAAACAGGCCCATGCTGGAAGTCGATGAAGCCATGTTCGACAAGGTATTTGCCGTCAATGTGAAATCTATTTTTCACATGACACATGCCGTCGTACCGCTCATGCGACAAAACAAACACGGTGTGATTTTGAACATCGGCTCGGTCGCAGGCATTCGCCCGCGCCCCGGACTGTCTTGGTACAACGCTTCCAAAGGAGCGGTCAACTTGCTGTCCAAATCCATGGCGGTGGAACTCGGCCCTGAAAACATCCGCGTCAACGCCATATGCCCGGTCATGGGCGTCACCGGTTTGTTTGAAGACTTCATGGGATTGCCCGATACGCCCGTCAACCGAGCAAAATTTGTAGCCACTATCCCTTTAGGCAGATTTGCACAAGCCAGCGATGTGGCAGCGGCTGCGGTATTTCTGGCCAGCGACGCTGCCGAGTTTTTCACCGGGCTGGAAATGCCTGTGGATGGCGGCCGTACCATTTAACGATGTATCAGGAGGAGATATTCATGCACGCATTTCAACGTATTGTTTCAACCGTTTTACTCAGCGCATTGTCGCTAGCTGCGCATGCCCAAACCAAACCTGCTGAATTGAAAATCGGCATCTCCACTTTTTTATCCGGCCCGGCTTCTGTGTTTGGCGTACCGGCCAAAGCCGCTGCTGAAATCATCATCGATGACATCAACGCCACAGGTGGTATTGGCGGCGTGAAGTTGTCTGCCAGCTTTATTGATGAAGGCACTGGGCCTGACAAGATGTTGTCCGAGTACCGCCGCCTGGTGCAAGAGCAAGGTGTGAAAACCATGTTGTCCGCTATCTCCAGCGGCAACTGCAATGTGATCGCACCCGTGGCTGAAGATTTGAAAGTGCTCAACATTGCATGGGACTGCGGCACTGAAAAATTGTTGGAAGAAAAACGCTACCAGTATGTGTTGCGAACACAAGCCAATGCCACGACAGAAATGGTGGCGACGGTGTTGTACCTGATGAAAACCAAACCCAATTTCGAAACCATTGCCGTGGTCAACCAGGACTATGCATGGGGCCGCGACTCCTGGGAAATTTTCATCAACACTTTGCGCGTTTTCAAACCCAATGTGAAAGTGGTTGCCGAGATGTTCCCGAAAATGGGCGCCTCCGATTTCTCAACCGAACTCAGTCGTTTGCAAGCCATGAAACCCGATGTGGTTCTCAACACCTCATGGGGCGGTGACCTCGATACCTTTGTGCGGCAAGCCTCACAGCGGGGTATGTTCAATCAGAACACGCAGTTTGTTTTGCCGTTGCTGGAAAGCTCACTTGAGCGTTTGGGCGATGCGGTTCCTGCAGGCATCATTGCAGGCGCACGCGGTGACCATTACTTCTTGCATCCTGAAACCCGCAATGAACCCAAACACATGGCATTTGTTTCTAAGTTCAAAGCCAAAACCGGCGCCTACCCCATCTACTCCACTTATCACATGGCGCAAGCATTGTTTGGTTTGAAAACCGGTTATGAAAATGCCATCAAAGCCAATGGCGGCAAATGGCCGAGTAACGAGCAAGTAGCGCAAGCCATGCGCAAAATGAGTTTCAAAGGCTATGGCCGAACTGTGCGCATGCGTGATGACGGCCAAGGCTTGGAAGATCAATTGCTTGGCATCACCAAGCGCGTACCCCAATTTCCATTCGCTGTCATGGACAAAATGATGATTGTGCCGGCCGACTTGGTGACCACACCGCTGGATCAAAAATCTCCTGCTTGGGTGAAAACCATCAACCCGGCGATTCTGCAAAACAGTTCGCTCAAGATGATTGATTTCAAGTGAGTCTGTTGGACGCGGCCACACTGGCGCATTTACAAAGCTGGCAAGGTAAAACCGAAACCAGGCGTGATGTGCTGGGATTGAATCCGGTGCGCGCCATGTCAGCCACGCTGGACCGCGAAGACGCCGAGCCTTGCAACGGTGACACGCTGCCACCCTTATGGCATTGGTTGTATTTTTTACCTGTCGCCAGACAAAGTGACATCGGCCCGGATGGTCACCCCAAACGCGGCGGTTTTTTGCCCCCGGTGCCATTGCCGCGTCGCATGTGGGCGGGCGGGCGTTTGCATTGGCACCAGCCCATGCGTTTAGGTGAAGACGTGGAGCGCGTCTCCCGCATTGAAAACGTGCAGCACAAAACCGGGCGCAGCGGCGAGTTGTTGTTTGTGCAGGTACTGCACAGATTCAGCAATGCCCAAGGTGTGTGTTTGGAAGAAACCCATGACATTGTTTTCAGACCCAATGCTGACCCGGCGGCGACACCTTTGCCCGGCGTGAAACCTGTGCACACGGCGGTGTGGCAACGCGATATCGTGCCTGACGATGTGTTGCTGTTTCGTTATTCAGCATTGACATTCAACAGCCACCGCATTCATTACGACCGGCGTTATGTGACCCAAGTTGAAGGCTACCCGGGCTTGATCGTGCACGGGCCTTTGATGGCCACGTTGCTGGTCGATTTGCTGCGCAGACACAGCGACCGCGCTTTGCAATCCTTCGAGTTCAAAGCCGTCAAGCCGGTGTTTGAATGCGCCGATCAACGAACACTCAGTGTGTGTGCGCACCCTGACGGCGAGCTGGTAAACGCCTGGGTTCAAGACCACCAAGGCGATGTGTGCATGCAAGCCACGGCCCGTTGGGCTTCTTGAGGACACGCTATGAAACAAGAACTGCCCGCCATTGATGAACACCAAGACATACGCGATGCATTGCGTCAGTTGTGTGCAGGCTTTGACAGCACTTACTGGCAAGGCGTAGATGAACAGCGCGGCTATCCGCTAGCTTTTGTGGAAGCTTTAACCAAAGCCGGTTGGCTGGCT
>CANHLD010000043.1 GCA_947461325.1 Comamonadaceae bacterium | reverse complement strand
GATCAAAATGTAATAAGGCTTGCTGCCTTTTCGCTGGGTGAACAACACTTGCCCGGATTGGTATCCCAGAGAAGTCGCCTGAAAGTTACGCGCCTCTGCCAAGCTCTCGAAAGCACCGTGCTGCATGACCCAGACATTAGGATCCAATGCCTCCACCCAAGCGGAGCTGTCAGCTTGGCTTGATTTATCTGCGGCTTTTGACGCTTTCTTGACTTTGGAATCAGATTGACTTTCAGTCTTGACCGGTTTGTCAACCGGCTTGTCTTCTGAGATCGGTTTTTTGGCGGGTTCAGTTGGGGCTTTGGTGTCTGTTGGCGTCGGGGCAGGAGATGGGGCAGGAGATGGGGCAGGCTCTGGCGCAGTGGGTACCAATTCCTCATTACCAGGACTCAAACCTTCCGTGGGTTTGACCGCTGAAGTGTTGCTAGAAGACATGGAGACTGTGGGCGGCGGTGGAGGCGGTGGCACAGCGACCACGGCATCGGTGGAGGTCGCAGGTTTTGAGCCAGCCAGGTAGGCTCGCATGCCTTGCCATTCTTCTAGAACTCGCTCTTGGTAGAGATAAGTAGACACACCTAAGGTCAACAACAACGCCAACAAAAGCACCATGGCAATCTTGCCGCCCAGAGGTTTTGTGGTGTGCTGAGACTCCCAGGATTTGGCCAACTCTTCGCCCGAGAGAGTGTCAGTAGGCGGGATGGGCTCGCCCATGACGGGATCCTGACTCATCGTTTGCAAGGATGAATCAGTGGGCTTGTCATCAGATAAATCTAGCGGCGGGGGTGGCACCGCGGGAAAACTCATGCCTGCGTCTGGCGACATTTCCACAGGCGCTGGTTTTTTGTCCACCAACACCTGCTTGGCGCCGGGCCAATCACCCAAAGTTTCTACGCGCGGAGGTTTGGCTGTCGCCGGGGCTTGTGACTCAAGTACCCACTGGAGCAAATTTTTACCGAATGCGGATAGCTTTTTGTCATAGGCGCTGTGGCTGTTGACTAACAAAATCACGTTGATGTTGCTGGCAGGAAATCCGTTGACCAATCGAGCGAGCAATTGCAATTCAAAATCCTGAATGCCGTGGGTGTCAGGAAAAATCATGTAGCGCTTGGGTGCCATCTTGTTAGATTTGTCCAAGGCCTGATCCAGCGTCAAGCTAGAGAGAATTTCATTGAATCTGTCCACCAAACGTTCAGAGTCCGCAGAAGTCCATAGCTCTACATTCGGTTCGCCTTGTTCACGCAAGTGCTGAAAAATTCTGCGCCCGTAGTGCGCCAGCGCCAATTCATCATCGCCCAATATGGCCAAGTTCAATCGACCCTCGCGCAGCGACTTGAGCAAAATCTCAAACCGCAACTTATCTGCAGGGCTTTGGTAGAAATCTGTCATGGCGTGTTGAATGTCATAGGATCATCACTGAAAGAGAAAACCATTTTCGTCATATTTCATATTGTCGGGAATACGCAATGTAGGTTTCATCATGCGCTCATTGTCTGAATAACTTTGGTTCAAACTGAAAACATATGCAATCACTTGAGCCACCGCATGATAAAGCCCTTCGTGAATCGGATGATCCAGTTTGGTCGTGAAATACAAGGCTCTAGCCAACTCAGGTGCTTCAAAAAGATAGACGCCGGCTTTCTTTGCCTCTTCACGTATGCGTTGAGCCAATTCATCCGTGCCCTTGGCAATCAACGTGGGCGCGCCATCTGAATTCGGGTCGTAGCTGAGTGCCACTGCGAAATGCTGGGGATTGGTGATGACAACGTCCGCGTCCTTGACCTTTTCCATCATGCGACCGTTGGCCATCTCACGCTGGCGTCTGCGAATCGTTGCCTTGACCTCCGGACGACCCTCAGAGTTTTTCATTTCGTCTTTGATTTCCTGGCGCGTCATCTTCAGTCGTTTATTGGTTTGATAGTGCTGCAATGGAACATCAGCAAGTGCGATGACAATCAGACCCATGCTCATCCAAAAACAGGCATCCAAAATCATATTGCCTGCGTGATGTATAGCGGTGCCAAGGTCCAAGCGATTGATAGTGACTAAATCATCAATGTTGTTAGTCACTGACATCCACAAAATCAAGCTGATCAAAAAGAATTTGACCAAGGCTTTACCTAGATCTATCAAAGCCTTGAGTCCAAAAATTCTGGCCAACCCGGCCATAGGATTGAGTTTGCTGAACTTAGGTGCAATCATTCCGATAGAGAAAACGAGTCCACCGCTCAGCACAGTGGAGAGCACTGCAACCACCGCAAGTAAAAACATCACCGGCAAGATGAGAATATAGGCATCCACCACGGATTGAAAGAATATGCCGGGCAGTAACTCTGCCTTGTCCATGATTTTGCGATCGAATTGCAGTTGAGAAGAAAACAAATTCCCTAACCGATGGAACATATAGTTACCGGCCAGACTGAAAAACAATGTGGCTGTAATCAGCACGGCCGCTGTCGGCAACTCAACCGATCGGGCTAACTGGCCTTCCTCCCTCGCTTTACTCAGTCGCTGCGCGGTCGGTTCTTCGGTCCGTTCTGATGAGTCATCAGCCATGGCTTATCCTCCCAGCAGCATGCCGCGCATCTGTCCGAATGTTTGAACCCACCACCAACTCATGCGGTTGATCATGCTGGGAATTGCCAGCCAAACAACCACGAAGCCCGAGAGCAATATCGCAGGCAAGCCGACAGAAAAAATATTCAAGCTGGGGGCTGACCGGGTGATGAAGCCAACGCCAATGTTGACAAATAGCAAGGTGATCACCACGGGCAAAGAAATCAGCAAGCCAGCGACAAACATCATGGCGCCCCATGCCGTCATCTTGCCCAACAAATCAGGCGTCATCAATGATTTGCCAATAGGAAACAAGGTGAATGACTCCAGCAGCAAGCCAAACACGATCAAGTGCCCGCCTATGGATAAAAAAACCAGCGTACCCAGAATATTGAAAAACGCAGAAACCACAGGAACACTGCCCATGGTCGGATCCACCATCGTGGCCATGGACAAGCCCATGGATCCAGATACCGCCTGGCCTGCCAGAACAATGGCTGCAGTGGCCAGTTGCATGATCATGCCCAAAGCAAAACCAATAAATAATTGATTGAAAATTTCTTTCAGACCATCGGCAGTTACCGGATCAATCCGAGGAACTTCGAGTTGCATAGACAAGAAAATGGTGAGCACCATGCCGATGGCAACCCGTATCCGCAAATTGACAGCGCGTATAGAAAAAATAGAAGAGAAGGCTAGAAATGCAGAGATACGCAGCATAGGCCACAACAAGGCATAAAACCTGTCGAGCAAGTTGAGCATTTCTATGTTCATGTTTTTTAGCCGAACAAGCCTGGAATACGTCCATACAACACTTTGGTGTAATCCACCAAGGTGTTGATCATCCACCCGCCAAACACTGCAGCTGTCAAGCCAAGTGAAAGCAGCTTGGGAATAAAACTCAGGGTTTGTTCGTTGATAGAAGTAGCTGCTTGAAACACACCTACCACCAGCCCCACCAGTAAACCAACGGCAAGCATGGGCGCTGACACCAGCATCGTCATCCATAAGGCTTGGCGCCCCAGATCTACCACCATGGCTGTATCCATCTCAGTACCTCACTTGAAAATAAAACTCGAAGCAAGAGAGCCCATGAGCAAGGTCCACCCGTCGACGAGCACAAAGAGCATCAGCTTGAAAGGCATGGAAATGATCATGGGTGACAACATCATCATGCCCATGGACATTAAAACACTGGCAACAATCAAGTCAATCACCACAAAGGGTATGTAAATCATGAAGCCGATCATGAAAGCACTTTTTAACTCTGAAGTTAAAAATGCAGGCACCAAAGTAGTGAAAGGCACTTCGGCGGCACTGGCGACTTCTTTGCGCTGAGCAATCTGCATGAACATGGCGATGTCATCTTCTCTGGTCTGTAAGGTCAAGAATTGACGCACAGGCACTTCTGCTTTGACCAAGGCTTTCTCAAAAGGCAAGGTGCCATTCATGTAGGGAGCAATGGCATTCGCATAAACGTCGTCAAATACCGGCGTCATGATGAAAAAGGTGAGGAACAGCGCCAATCCCACCAATACCGTGTTAGGGGGCGTCTGACCGGTTCCCAAGGCTTGGCGAAGAATAGACAAGACAATGATGATCCGGACGAATGAAGTCATCATCAACAGCAATGAGGGCAGCAAGGTCAGAACTGTCATCAAGCCGAGCAGTTGTAATGTCAAGCTGTATTGCTGACCGCCTTTGCCTGAGTTGACAGTCACCATAGGCAGGCCCTGAGCCAGAGCCATGTCAGGCAACCAAAGCATGCAAAGTGCAGCCAAAGGAAGTAAGAAATATTTAATTCTCATCATTGACACCAGGCTTTACGGGCGAAGAAGAATCTGCATGCCAAGCATGCAGGGTTTGAATGTCATTGTTGTTGACTGACAAAAGCAATCTTTGCTGGTCCACTTGAACCAACAACAGTTTGTGTCGCAGACCCATAGGATAGGCCTCTAGAATTTGTATACGCCGCTGGGCGACAGGGAGTAAAAAGCCCTTGTTGCGACGCGACAGCCACCAAAGAGCAGCCGCCAGAAGCAACAAGACGAATGTCATACTGAGAGAGTACTGAGCCCAGTCATGGTTTGGCATGGATTGCATTATCTATCGTGTGAGAGTCAAAAATGAAATTAATTTATAAAAGATTTAAAACACTTATCTGCGCCCTCGGCCTGCTGTGCTTGGGTCAGGTTTGGGCCTCGGACTGGATCAGCGTGGGTATGTCTGACAGCGTCGTCTACGGTATTGACCGCTCCTCGATAGAAAAGAACGGCCACATCCGCTTGGTCTGGTCTATGCTGGATTACCGCCAGCCCCAAAAAAACAGCCTCGGTAAAACCTTTTTATCCAGCCGCATGCTGATGGAAATTGATTGCCAACAAAAGTTAGGACGCAGCCGTTCCTTGGCGATATACACCGGGGCTCACCTCAGTGGCGAACTGCTGACCAGTGAAGGTGTGATTGCGCAATGGCAAGCCATACCGCCGAGTTCGCCGGTCTTCACCATCATGCGCCATGTTTGTGAAATCTGATTCTGACAGTCGAACCAGACTGGCTACCTGGATCAGAGACATCGCCAATGCCGGGGGCACGGGCGGGCTGAACTGGCACGTGCATGCGGCGCGTTCATTACAGCGCTGGTTGCCCACCAGAGAGTTGATTGCTTCTTTTTTATCTGACATTCAAACAGAGCAGTCACATTTGCTGTTGATTGGCGGCAGCGCCGGATGGATGCTGCCAACACCATGGCTGGCACGCTTTCAAAGAATAGATGCCTATGACATTGATCCGCTGGTACCGCTTTTGTTCGGCTTGCGTCATGGGCGCGAACTCAAAGCCCTGGGTGTTGAAGTGAATTACCACCGAGCGGATGCCATCGCTGGATTACCCAGCCTATTGAAACAACACCCTCAAGCATGCATCTGGTTTGACAATGTATTGGGGCAAGTCGGTGTAAGGCTTGGCGATGAAGAAATTGCAGAGCGCCAATTAAATCAACTCAAATCCTTATTAAAAGGCCGCGCCTGGGGGAGTTTGCACGATTTGTATTCAGGCTCTGTAGATACCAGCATGGCATTGCCTGCTTATGATGCTGTTGAATGGATTCGCTTGGATGACAAACCTGAAGACACTTCAGAGGTCAAACTCAAGCAACAGGTACTCATGCATCAGGATGCAGCCCAACAGTTGTTGACACGACTGAATGCACAAGGCGTCTGGCATGACCACGCCACCAGAACAGTGTTTGCGCCGGGCACGCGGACCACCATGATTCCTTGGGCGTTCAAACCTAATTATTGGCATTGGCTGCAAGCCGCATGGGTCAAGTCTTGAGGTTGTAAAGCGTCAAGCCCAGCGTGTCCATTTCTTTTTGGTCACGCTTGCGTTCCCAAGTTTGCACAGCTTGCAAATCCTTTTCTTGCATCGTTTCCATTTTCATGCGCTGATGCGTGGCTTGTAACAACACCGATTTGGCTTGCTCAAGCTCGCGCAACGCCACCCGCAAATCTTCATCCACCCGATTCACCAAGCTTTGAAGTTGCAATAAAAATTGACGGCTGTTTGTGGTCTGCGACATGGTTTGCAATTGCGCCTGAGAAGCAATGGCACGCTTTTTATAGTCCTCAAGCAACTCGTTCATGCGATGCCGACTCTGCTGCAACTCAATGACTTTATTGCGCGCTTTGGCAGCCGCTGTTTGAGCGGTTTCCTCTTCGTCTTTGGCTTTCTTTGCCAACACAGACCAGCAACTACGGGGCTTCATGTGTCAATAACTTTCAATTTTGGTTGAGCAGTTCACGCAGTTGCTGACGCGTGGTGTCGTAATCCTGACTGATATGCATGTCCTGGCGCAAGAAACCCACAATGCGGTCATTCAATCGGATGGCTTCATCGAGTTCAGGGTTCGAACCATGCTCATAGGCGCCTACTTGTACCAAGTCGACGTTTTGTTGGTAGATGGACCAGAGTCGGCGTAATTTATTGGCAGACTTCAGGTCTTCGCTTGTGAGCAATGACTGCATTAAACGTGAAATAGAACCTGTCAAATCAATCGCCGGGTAATGCGCTGAATCAGCCAGTTTTCGCGACAACATGACCTGCCCATCCAAAGACGCGCGGGCAATATCAACAATCGGATCGGCAGCATCGTCGCCTTCGGCCAGCACGGTGTAAATGGCCGTGATAGATCCGTGTCCGTGTCTGCCCACACCGCCGCGTTCGATCAAATTCGGCAAGAGCCCAAACACAGAAGGGGGATAACCTTTGGCCGTGGGCGGCTCGCCAATGGCCAAGCCGATTTCACGCTGCGCGTGCGCCACGCGTGTCAAGCTGTCACACAGCATCAGAACATCTTTGCCCTGGTCACGGAAATATTCTGCGATGACATGTGTCAAATGCGTGGCTTTCAAACGCAGCACAGGAGAAACGTTGGCCGGTGCGGCAATCACCACCGACTTGGCCAAACCCTCTTCACCCAATGACTCTTGAATGAAAGCCTGGACTTCACGACCGCGCTCGCCGATGAGTCCGATCACCACGACATCGGCTTTGGTGAAACGTGTCAACATGCCGAGCAACACGCTTTTGCCCACGCCGGAACCTGCAATCAAACCCAAGCGCTGACCGCGTCCTAGCGTCAACACGCCGTTGATGGCTTTGACACCCACATCCAAAATTTTATTGATCGGTCCGCGCTCCATGGGATTGATGGGGCGACCTAATAAGCTGAGTAATTCTTTGCAAGCAGGCGCAGGCTTACCGTCTAGGGGTTGGCAGCGGCCGTCAATCACCCGACCCAATAACTCTGGGCCAAGACTGACCAAGGAAGAGTTGCTGATGACGCGCACCATGTCACCGGGACCCACACCTGCAGGTTCGGTGAAAGGCATCAAAAATAAAATTTTGTCGTTGAATCCGACCACCTCAGCTTCAACCCGGTGGCCGTGACGGCCCACCACTTCACAACATGCGCCCAACGGCGCCATCACTCCGCGCGCCTCCAAAGTCATGCCGACCAATCGCACCAATGTGCCACTGCGTTGCGGCTGCGGGGTGCGTAAGCTGGGCAGGACTGCATCAATATCGCCGGCAAAATCCATCATGACTTAGGGTCCAATTTTGATCATGGAGCGAATCGCATTGGCCACGCGGTTTTGTTCCTGTTCGGTGACATAGCGCACCACCATGAGCTTGTCTTCGTAACTGTTGCCAGCCAGAAGTTCTGCGGGAATGGCCGGTTTCTTTTTTTCTTTCTTCATGCTCTGGCGCATTTTTTCCAGCGATGAGTCGCCCTCTTCTTCATCGTCAATCAATTCACCTAACTCAAGCGCTTCTTGCGCTACTTTGGCAAGCCGTTCGGTCTCTTTGGCGGCAAACTCTGCTCTGCGCGCCATTTCCTCTTCATGTCCTTTGACCAATTCAGCCAACCTGGCATTTTCAACCTCAAGTGCTAACTGCTCTTGCTCGGTCAAGGCCACAGGTTCAGCTTCAGGCTTCAAGGCTTGTGCGGCTGAAGATTCAATGACTTGCTTATTCGCAGACTCTAATTGGGGCACTGGTTTTTTGGCGTAGAACCCCACAAATTGCTCTTTGAACGCTGAATTGACTGCCAACTGAGCCATTTCCTCAAGCTCAAGCGTATTGGGCTCGCGTCTGACCATAGACATGAGCATAGGCCTGACCACGAACGCAATGAATGCCAGGCACATGATCGTGCGCAAGGCGATATTGATGAAATCAAGCATGCTCATCCTCTTCGGGGGGTTCATCAAAAGTCACGCGTTGGGTCACGTCTTCCACCTGCCCGTCACGCTGGGCCAATGGTTGACGGAAGAACGCCGATTGCTCTCGCCAAAGTTCAGGTTGATTTAACAACCGGTTGGCCATGGCTTGCAAACGATGCTCAATCAAATCTTCAATTTGGCTGTCATTGACCAGCAAACGAACACTGCCTGGTTGCAGGCTAGGAACGGACTGCAATTGCATTTGCTTGATCACATCCGCGCCCATGTCTTCCAGTCGCGCCTTGTCCTGCGGGTTTAATTCAACCGTGATGGAGGGCTGGCCGTGTAAATCAATTTCATCCATGCAACGCTGCACCAAACGCTCAATCACTTGGCCTGACAAAGTCAACTCAGCCAGTACCAATTGCTCACTGATGTGCAATGCCAAACGCTTGACAGGTTCATACAGTTCCTGCGGATTGCTGCTGAATGCATTCAATTTGTCGTTGACTTTTTGAAGCAAATCGAGTTGCTCGTGTAAGACTGATTCCAATGCATTTTTTTGCTCTTGCAATGCCGTCTCTAATGTCGAAGCAGCATGCGCCTGAGCCTGAGTGATGCCTTGCTGAATGCCCTCTATCAAGCCTTTTTTAAAGCCTTCATCATGTCCCTGGTTGTGTCCGGACTGTGCGCCGTCAGCATGCCCAGAGGCATAGGCCTCTTCACGCGCTGCAGCCAGTGCAGCCGGATCCAGCACAGGTGAGTCATCGCCCAAAGGCCATTCATCCAAAGCGTCAGTGTCCGTGCTTCTCCACATGCAGTCAGGCCCAAACACCTCGCGCTCTAACTGTCTTTGTTGTTCACGTTCAGCCTGCGCTTGGCGATGTGCAAACAATTCATCGTTCTTTTGTGCATCCGCAACAACCTGCGCATGCGCCAGGCTGTCTTCAATGGTCAGCTCATCTTCACCGACGTTTTCGTGCGGCAATGGCGTCTCTTGCGTCTTGACTTCAGGTTGAAGGCCCTGCCGGAAATTCAAGGGCTTTCCAAAAGTTTCTAATTTGAAGCCGCTGTCCTCGTCCAATACTTTGGCGGACTCTGGTGTAGCCAGTTGGCGGAATTTCACCAACGTGTAATCCAATTTGGGAACGCTGTCCCAATCGAACTCGCCAAAACTTTGGATAGGCCGGGTGGAGGAATTTAACCAAGTGTCATCCAACCAATGTCTGGGCGACGGCTTGAGAGGGTCCGGATTAAACAAAATCTGCTCCGCCTAAGATCAATTCGCCGGTATCGGACAGCTTGCGTGCAAGACGCATGATTTTCTTTTGTGCATCTTCCACATCAGCAACACGGACAGGGCCGCGTGCGTCCATGTCGTCCTTGAACATGCCACGGGCACGTTCGGACATGTTGTCGAGGAAACGCGCCAGCACTTCGTCTGGGGCGCCTTTCAAGGCCACCATCAACTGATCGGGTTCGACATTGCGCATCAGCACCTGAATACCCTTGTTGTCCACAGACACCAGGTTGTCAAACGTGAACATCTGATCCTGAATTTTCATCATCAGGTCAGCATCAATTTCTTCCAGGCCATCCATGACAGAACGTTCCAAATCGGTTTTGGTTTTGTTCATGATGTCGGCCGCTGCTTTGATGCCGCCGAAACTCGAAGATTTGGAAGACGAGCTCTTGGCAAATTGCTGCTTCATGATTTGTTCCAACTCAGCCATGGCTGACGGTTGTACCGTGTCCATTGCAGCGACACGTTGAATCACTTCTGGGCGCACTTCGGGTGGCAAATACACCAATACGTCAGCCGCCACACTGGTTTCTAAGATAGACAAAATGATCGCAATCACTTGCGGATGTTCAGTACGAATCATGTCTGCGATGGAGCGTGGATCCATCCAAGCCAAAATGTCCAAGCCCTTGGTTCCTTGTCCGGGCATGATGCGGTTCAAAACCGAGTTAGCCTTGTCTTCACCCAACGCAAGTCGCATGACACGATCGACATAGTCCGAACCACCAAGTCCAACACTGTTTTGTTTTTTCAACATGTCGACAAACTGGTCCAGCACCACGTTCACCGCGCCTTGCGACAAGGATGAGGCCTGCACCATGGCTGCACCTAGAGCTTGTACCTCTTTGGGGCTGAGGTATTTCACGATTTCAGCGGCTTGTTCTTCGCCCAGCAACAGCATTAAGACAGCAGCTCGCTGTGTGGAGGTCATGGCCTCCATCTCTGCACGAAGCTCTGGGGTCCATTGGATAGTATCGTCAGCCATTTAAATTCCTTGGTAGCTTTTTCTTCGTCATCAAGATTGAATCATGTTGCGCATGACACTGGCCACACGGCCAGAGTTGTCAGACACAATCATTCGGATCAATGCGACTTTGTCATCATAAGAGTTGGCGTTGTTCAACAAGTCGGCAGGGATGCTGGCTTTCTTGGGTTTGAGTTTGCCCATGCGAGCTTTCAGGTCGTCCAGCGATTCGCCTTCTTCCAATTCCACATCATCCCCGCCTCCTTCGGCTTGTAATTCCAAGGCAGCCAGGCGCTCGGCTTCTCTGGCGGCTTCCTCTTCTGCCATGCGAGCGGCTTCTGCAGCAGCGGCTTCTTCGGCCATCTCTGATTCTTTGGCCAATGCTTCGGCTGCCAGGCGCTCGGCCTCTGCCAGTGCTTCTGCCTCTTTGCGTGCTTTTTCCTCAGCCTCTTCTCTGGCAGCGCGTTCTGCCACCACTCGGGCTGCGGCTTCGGCTTCCGCTGTTGCAATACGCTCACTGCGGATTTTTTCTGCGGTCGCAGCCTCTGCAGACGCGGCAGCCAAGGCAGCAGCAGCGATGGCAGCAGGGTCGACTTCTGGCTTGATCAGTTTCTTGATCATGGGGCGAACCACAGCCATCAAGAACAATAAGAACAACAATGCAATCACACCGCTGTTGGCCAATGAAGCCAAGGCTTCGTCTTTGTACCAGGGAACCGCGTTCGGATCGACAGGCGGCTCAAAACGGGTTGCAACCACGGTGACGACATCGCCGCGTTTATCGCTGAAGCCCACCGCACCGCGCACCAATTGATTCAGGCGATCGAGTTCTTCTTGTGTATAGGGAATGGTTGTCGCAGGCGGCGAACCATCGGCTGGCTTTTCCACTTTCATGCCAGCAGGAATGGGACGCTCGTTGATCAATACACCAACGCCCAATTTGGAAATATTGCCCATGGCGCTTTTGGTGTGGCGCACAGCGCGGTCGAGTTCATAATTTTTCGTGCTGCGTGCAACCACTTGAACGCCTTTTTCGCTGACACCTTTATTGGGGTCAGCGGGGGTGGCATCTGTGGCGGCTGGATTGATAGGCGGGTTCGGCGGTGTATTGGTCAATGAACCGGGAATGCCAATTGCATCTTTGAATGTATTGCG
>CANHLD010000042.1 GCA_947461325.1 Comamonadaceae bacterium | reverse complement strand
CGCCAAACGCCGCGCCTATGCTTTGGTGTCCCAAACACACACCGAGCACGGGCAACTTACCGGCGAAATGC
Organism: Comamonadaceae bacterium; assembly: GCA_947461325.1. GTDB lineage: Bacteria > Pseudomonadota > Gammaproteobacteria > Burkholderiales > Burkholderiaceae_C > Limnohabitans. The sequence continues at coordinate 11,636 of CANHLD010000042.1, read as the reverse complement.
TGGATGGCTGCGACAGAAATACCGGCTTCGGCGGGCGAACACGGGCCGGGCGACACCACCAAATGGGTGGGCGCGATGGCCTCAATTCGCCCGATGGTGATTTCGTCATTGCGAAAAACATCGATAGTTGCACCCAGTTCACCGAAATACTGCACCAGGTTGTAGGTAAAGCTGTCGTAGTTGTCGATCATCAGGAGTTTCATTCCAAGCCCTCCTCAACCAATTCACTGGCGCGCAACAAAGCACGTGCCTTGTGCTCGGTTTCGCGCCATTCCATCTCGGGAATGGAGTCGGCCACCACGCCAGCCGCCGCCTGCACATACAAAGTGTTGTTCTTGATGATGCCGGTGCGAATAGCAATGGCCACATCCATGTCACCGGCAAAGCTCAAGTAGCCGCAAGCACCGCCGTAGATGCCGCGCTTGACAGGTTCGAGTTGATCGATGAGTTCCATGGCGTGCACCTTGGGCGCACCGGTGAGCGTGCCTGCGGGAAAAGTAGCGCGCAGCACATCCATGCTGCTCATGCCGTCTTTGAGCAAGCCCTCGACATTGCTGACGATATGCATCACATGGCTGTAGCGCTCCACCGCAAACGCCTCGGTGACTTTGACGCTGCCGGTTTTGGCGATGCGCCCGATGTCATTGCGCGCCAAGTCAATCAACATCACATGCTCGGCACGTTCTTTCGGATCGTTGATCAGTTCATGCTCGGTGGCAATGTCGGCCTCGGGTGTGGCGCCGCGCGGACGGGTGCCCGCCAGTGGCCGGATGGTGACTTTGTTGCCCTCAGGGGTGGTTTCCTGTCGCACCAAAATTTCCGGTGACGCACCGACCACTTGAAAGTCGCCCATGTTGTAAAAATACATGTAGGGACTGGGGTTGAGCGAGCGCAGCGCGCGGTACAAAGACAAAGGGCTTTGCGTGAATGTTTTGTGTATGCGTTGACCCACCTGCACTTGCATGAAGTCACCGGCTTCAATCAATGCTTTGGCGCGCTCAACCGCTTTCAAATAATCGGCCTTGCCAAACTCGCGCTTGGACTCGTATTTTTCTGAGGCTTTGAGCTCAGGTGCTTGAACCGATGATTTGAGCTTCTCTTTGAGTTGCTGCAAACGTTGTTGACCCTTGGCATAGGCCTGCGGTTGCGCCGGATCCACATACACCAGCAACGACAATTTGCCGGACAAGTTATCAATGACAGCGAGTTCTTCGGTTTGCAACAGCAAAATATCCGGGCAACCCAAGGTGTCGGGCGGACAACTGTGAACAAGTTTTTTCTCGATATGTCGCACCGTGTCATAACCGAAATAACCGGCCAAGCCACCACAAAAGCGCGGCATGCCCGGTCGCAAAGCTACTTTGAAGCGTCGCTGGTAGGTTTCAATGAAATCCAGCGGATTGCCGTGAACAGTTTCGACCACTTCACCATCTGTCACCACTTCGGTGCTGGCTTGGTCACCAAAGCCTTGGGCACGCAACAAAGTACGGGCGGGTAAACCGATAAAGCTGTAGCGGCCAAAGCGTTCGCCACCGACCACGGATTCGAGCAAAAAACTGTATTTGCCACCGTCTTTATCGAACGCCAATTTCAAGTAAAGCGATAACGGTGTTTCAAGATCGGCCAAGGCCTCGGCCATCATGGGAATCCGGTTATAGCCTTGCGCACCTAACTGGTTGAATTCGTTTTCTGAGATCACTGGGAGCCTCCACAGCTCAGCCTTTGGTCAAAGGCAAAAAATTGAAATATCAAAGGGTTGGATCACCCAAACTAAAGAGGAGGCGTTACAACTCAATCAAGCCGGGTCACGCCTTAGAGGACTGGCGACGCCAAGGCCAAGCTCCCCGGTCATTAGACCCTGTGAGAATATTGAGGTGTATAAACATGTCGAAAAGTGTAACAAAAGACAAGTTTGACAGTTTGTCAGACTTGCAACTCGGCGATGCTGTCGACAAACCCATCGCAATCCACGCCGTGTATGGGTTCACCATGGTTGTAGCCATAGGTGACCAACACCACAGGGCATTGCGCGGCACGCGCGGCCAGCGCATCGTTTTGCGAGTCCCCCAGCATCAAAGTGTGAGCAGGCGATGTGCCCAGGGCTTTGCAGGTTTCCAGCAGCGGCATGGGGTCGGGTTTTTTGCGCGGGAAAGCATCGCCGCCATACACATGGCTAAAAAAACCAGCCAAGCCTTTGTCGGCCAGCAAGGCTTTGGCAAACGCCGTGGGTTTGTTGGTCAAACAAGCCATCTTCAAACCTCGTGCTTGAAATTGCTGCAAACCGGGCAAAACGCCTGCATACACATCTGCAAACTTGCCGTTGACTTTTTCGTAATGGTGTTGGTAGCGAGCAAACGCAGGTTCGTACAAATTTTCTACGCCGGTGTTGTCACACACCATGCCTGAGGCTTTGACCTCGGGCAAATCCAGTTGGTGGCGCAAAACCGTGCGAATCAAATGTTCCGATCCCTTGCCGACCGCGATATTCACCACAGCAGGTGACACCTTGGGCAAATCCATATCGGCAAGACACAAATTGAGCGCGGCTTCAAAGTCGCCCATGGTATCCACCATGGTGCCGTCCAAGTCGATCATGACGGCTTGGATGTCAGCGAGGCTGAATGGTTGAGATGGAGTAGACATAGATCAAGACCTAACACGTCTGACAAACAAAGGGATTTTTTTGATCAGATTGGCAATCAACGAACTGCCTGAATGCACGACCACCGCGCCGTCCGGGCTGCCCATGTCGCTGGCAGTCCACACCCAACCGTAAGGGCCGTCGCCAAACCAAGTCTGGTTCAAGGCCGGGTCCGAGCAGCTTTTCTCACTCAGGCCTTCCAACTCGGCCTGGGTAGGCAAGCGCCATTTCGCTTCGGCAGCCGTTTTGGTGGCGGTGTTCCAGTCCTGTGCCGTGGCAGCACCGGTGCAACTGGTCCCGTTCCATTGCATGCCCTGCACACAACGCTGCCACACCAGACCGGTTTCCTTGTCTTTGACTTCAGAGCCGCTGGCATTCGCGGCCTCGTAACGGCTGTCGGGTCGGGTAAGCGGTGAGTCGGGGAAACAAGCGGCTTGGCTGACGCTGAAAGCCATCAGGCTGGCAGACAAACAAATCAATGATGCGGTGTTTTTCATAAGGCGTGAATGAGATAGTTAAGCAAGTGCGTGGCGCATCTGGTCGATCACGGCTTTGTAATCCGGTTTGCCAAAAATAGCGCTGCCGGCCACAAACGTGTCTGCGCCTGCATTGGCGACGGAACGGATATTGTCGGGTTTGATGCCGCCGTCCACTTCCAAACGGATGTCACGGCCGCTGGCCTGAATGCGTTTGGCGGCGTGTTCGACCTTACGCAAGGCAGAGTCAATGAAACTTTGGCCACCGAAGCCCGGGTTGACGCTCATGATCAAAATCAAATCGATGTCTTCGATCAGCCAATCCAATACATCCAAAGGCTCGGCCGGATTGAACACCACACCGGCCTTGCAACCTGCTGCCTTGATGGCTTGCACACTGCGGTGCGCGTGGCTGGATGCATCCGGGTGAAAGCTGATCAGGTCGGCACCTGCTTGCGCGAAGGCTGCGGCCAGTGCATCCACCGGTTGCACCATCAAATGCACATCGATGGGCACGGCCACACCGGCTGGCGTTTTGGCATGCGGCTTTAACGCCTGGCAAACCATAGGGCCGAAGGTCAGGTTGGGCACATAGTGGTTGTCCATCACATCAAAGTGAATCCAGTCTGCACCGGCGGCGACAACGTTTTTCACTTCGTCGCCCAGGCGGGCGAAATCGGCGGAAAGGATGGAGGGGGCGATGCGGTAGGTGGTAGTCATGGTCGTGATTATGGTGTCAGAATCGGCTCTTGCCATTCATTTGACCAGATTCCCCCGACCTCATGCCAACCTACAGACTCTCCGTGGAAGTCACACCACATTACCTGCCCGACCAATCCAGCCCAGACGAAGGTTTGTTCTCGTTCGCGTACACAGTGGCCATACACAACACCGGGGACATCGGCGCCCAAGTCATCTCGCGGACCTGGCACATCAATGATGCCGATGGCCTGCACGAAAAAGTCAAAGGTCTGGGCGTGGTCGGCCACCAACCCTTGCTGCAACCCGGCGAGAGCTTTGAATACACCAGTGGCACCCGCTTGCGCACGCCCACCGGCACCATGCACGGCAGTTATTTTTGCGTAGCGGTCGATGGTGAAAAGTTCGATGTTGATATCCCGATGTTTGTGCTGGATGCCTTGAGCGATACCGGCAGCAAGCGGCATATGCATTGACAGCACATGGGTGAATTCGATCTGATCGCCCGCTACTTCACCCGCCCGGCACGCCGGGCTGTGCTTGGTGTGGGCGACGATTGCGCTTTGTGGCAACCGCAAACTGGCATGCAACTCGCCATCTCCAGCGACATGCTGGTTGAAGGCCGTCATTTTTTAAGCACTGTTTCACCGCAACGCTTAGGCCACAAAGCCTTGGCCGTTAATTTGAGTGACTTGGCCGCCAGCGGCGCCAAGCCTTTGGCGTTCACCTTGTCGCTGGCCTTGCCGCGTATTGACGAAGCATGGCTGAAAGGTTTTTCCGAAGGCATGCTGGCACTGGCAGACCTGCACCAGTGCGAATTGATTGGCGGCGACACCACCCAAGGGCCGCTGACGATTGGCATCACCGTTTTCGGTGAAGTGCCGCCCGGCGACGCCTTGCTGCGCAACGCCGCGCAAGCAGGCGACGACATTTACATCAGTGGCAGCGTGGGCGACGCCCGCCTGGCGCTCGAGGTATTTCGTGGCAACTTGTCCGTGTCTGCTGCAGACTTTGAGTCCGCCAGACAGCGCATGGAACAACCCGAGCCCCGCGTTGCTTTAGGCATGTCCTTGAGAGGCATCGCCAATGCCTGCATCGATGTGAGCGATGGGCTCGCAGGCGACCTGGGGCACATTTTGAAAGCTTCTCAAGTTGGCGCCGTGTTGACCACCGATTGGATACAAGACAGCGCGGCCATCAGTGCGGCCCTGCAAGCTTTGCCGTTTGCGCGTCGCTTAGACATGGCACTGGCTGGCGGCGATGACTACGAGTTGCTGTTCACCGCGCCGCCCGATCAGGCAGACGCTGTGCAAGAGGCTGCGAATGATTGTGATGTCAGCATCACTTGCATCGGACGCATCACCAGCGGCAGCGGTTTGCAAGTGTTGGATGCGCATGGCGTGCCCATGTCGCGCCGGTTTGCGTCATTCGATCATTTTTCCTAAGGTTTGAACACCCATGTCTTTTGGTAACCAAGTCAATGCAGCACGCTTCATGTGGTCACACCCGGCCCATGTACTTGCCATGGGTTTGGGCGCGGGACTCAGCCCCAAAGCACCGGGTACGGTAGGCACCTTGTGGGCTTGGGCGGCTTATGCCTTGTTGAGTTTGTTTTTAACCACCGCTGAGTTGGGTTGGTTGATTGCGGTGTCGCTTCCGGTCGGTTGGTGGGCTTGCACTGTCACGGCAGAGCACATGCAAGTGCAAGACCCGAGTGCGATTGTGTGGGACGAGATCGTCGCTTTTTGGTTGATTTTGTGGCTGTGGATGCCCGTTGGCTTGGTCGGGCAGTTGGTGGCCTTCATCCTTTTTCGATTGTTCGATGCCCTCAAGCCCGGACCGGTAGGCTGGGCCGACCGGCATTTCCACGGTCTGGGTTGGCGCGGCGGTTTTGGCATCATGTTCGACGATATCGTCGCGGCGTTTTGCACGCTGTTTTTTATTTCCTTATGGCAGGCGACCCGATGAATTTGACTGAACTCACCCAACGTCTGTCCGAAGTTTTGCTGCAACGCGGCTGGATGCTGGCCACCGCCGAGAGTTGTACCGGCGGCATGATCAGCGCCGGTTGCACGGCGCTGGCCGGTTCCAGCCAATGGTTTGAATGCGGCTTTGTCAGCTACAGCAATGACGCCAAGCATGACATGCTGGGCGTGCCCACCGCGTTGATTGACAAGCATGGCGCGGTGAGTGAAGAAGTGGCGCAAGCCATGGTCTTAGGCGCGCTCAATCACAGCAAAGCGCAAGTTGCGCTGGCCGTCACCGGCATCGCAGGACCCAGTGGCGGCAGCCGTGCCAAACCGGTGGGCACCGTGTGTTTTGCCTGGGCTTTGCCCAGCGATGCAGGCCCCACCTTGGGCGCGGAAACCGCTTGGGTGAAAGCCGAAACCTGTCATTTCGAAGGTGATCGTGCCGCCGTCAGACAAGCCACTCACACACATGCCATCAAGCGCTTGATCGAGCTATGGGATCAACGCTGAACAGTATTTGTTAAACGCGTTGGGTTCAATCGGCACTGACAATTTGTACCAGCTTCATGCGTGAAGTGGTGCCACTTTTGATGCTCACATTGGCCCGGCGACAGCCCATCTGCCGGGCGACTAGCGCGATCAATTCTTCATTGGCTTTGCCATCGACGGGCGGCGACTTGAGTTGTGCCTGCCATTGCCCGTCTTCGGTTTGAAACAAACGGCTGACCCGCGCGCCTGGCTTGACACGTATTTGTAACAGCGTGTTCATACCCACTCAACTTTTGACATCAGGGCGCTTGCTCGGGCATGAGCGATGAGTGGTGCGCAATCAATGCCAGTGGCTGTGCCGATGCCCGCCAGACAAATGTGAATCTGGCCCGCGCAATCGCAGGCTGCCCGTTTTCCACCGAAGCGAATTGGTAAATACCGGTACTGATTTGCATGCCGGGAAACACACTGAGTTGCTGCGACAACACGCGCACTTGCACCTGTCTGCCGGATTCAAACACGGCCTGAAAATACCCGTGAATACCCGATTGACCGCTTGTCCATGCTTGAGCGCGTGTGCCCCACAACACTGCGTCTTCGGCATAGCAAGCGGTCATGGCAACCAAATCTGCTTGATTGAAAGCGTCCACCCACGACTGCAGACCCGGCGGCAACTGCTGCTCGGTTTGACTGGAAACAGGCGCCATGGTTCGGTCAAGTTGACGGCTGAGGGTTGTCATGGCTTGAGCCAAAGCGAAATCCCGGGCGGTCAAGCCTCCCGCATCATGGGTGGTAAGTCGAACCGAAACACGGTTGTAAACGTTGGACCATTCAGGATGATGGTTCATGTGCTCAGCGGTTTGCGCAACCGCTGTCATGAATGCAAATGCATGCTGAAAGTCTTTGAATGCCCAGTCTGCGCACAGGCCTTGGTCTTGGATCCGCCACACATTGGGTGGCTCAGCCAGCAGCACCTGCATCGACTGCTGAACCTGTGAATGTGTCAATAAATCTGACATACCTGCCCCGCTGATGAAAATGCCACAGTGTAGGGCTGCGCCCCGACAAAGATGACAGTGACCACCCGAAGTTCAGCGCCAGCCTTTGGCCAATTCAAGCCATACGGTTTTGTGTATGGCGTCCCCACTGTTTAGCAAAGGAGACACCATTCCCAAAGATTTACCGACGCTGACGGTAGCCCGCCATTCATTCGGCCCTTGCCAGTACATGGCCAAGCCAGTGCCGCGCAAATAAGCCGCGTTGGATTTGTCAGTCCACGGGTTCTTATTCACTTGTGCCACCGCTTTGTCCCAAAACACCGAGGCATACCATTGGCCTTGGATATTCCAGTTGTCATTTGGTTGCGGCAGCAACATGCGCAACTCCACACTGCTGAATACGCCGTTGTCCGCCGACAATGCGCCTGATTCATAGGCTCGCACACTGCGCAGACCGCCGAGCGAAAACTTTTGCGTGGCATCTAGGTTTTTTTGTGCCCACTGGCCGTCCATGCTGAGCGACAGACTGAAGCGGTTGTTGATGGCTTGATTGCGGTAAGCACGAAGGTTGAGCTTGGTAAATCGACCCGTGGTGCGGGCTGTCGCCTCGTCATTCGCCGCCGCTGCTTGGTTCGTGAAGTCTGTTTGTCCAAGCGCCATTTCCAAACTCAATTGATTCAAGCCCCCGGCCATGAAAGTGTCTGCATTTTCCTGGTTGGTTGACACGCTGAGTAGCCCAATAGCACGGTCGATTTTGATGCTGCTGGCGTCTTGGTGATCAGCGGGCTGTATGTGTTCATATTGCACCCTGGTTTTGATTTGCCGGTTAGCTTGACGCACCCAGGGGTAGTCCCACCATAGTGCGTGTTGCCACAAGGAACCGTGTGCTTGCAATGATTCGGCACCTTCACCTAAGCGGTAATTCATCTGCGCGGCGGACACACCGAGTTGCATACCGGGGTTGCCCATTGGCCATTCATAAGCCATGCGCTGGTAATTCAGCAATGCACCACTGCTCAAAACATTCAGCGTGAATGCATCGCCGATACGAAGCGGACTGTTCCAGATGAGCGTGGCTGTCGCGCGTCGGCGGCCGGTGTACTTGCTGCCAAAGTTATCCACCGTGGTCGCTCCCACCACCGTCTGAGACTGCTGTGCGCTGATCAATAAATCGGTCGTACCGGGGAGCGCACCAGATTGCAATTCGCTGTTGACTTGTACGCCGGGAATATCAGCCAACAGCAAAAGGGTTCTCTCTAAATCAGCTTGTCTCACCAGGCTCGCAGGTCTGACACCCCCGGCGGTTTGCATCAATACCGAGTTGCTGATCAGGCTTTCGTTTTTCAACAAAACCTCTCCCCATACCGGTTCCGTGATGCGCACACTGACCACGCCGTTTTGCAGAACCTGTTCGGGAATACGAACTTGTGCCAGCGGGTATCCGGCCTGCCGGTAATGTTCTGCGAGCAACGCCAGCTTCGCTTCCAATTGTTGCAACGTGTAAACACCGGGAAATGCGCCGGGCAGCAATGCAAGCAATTCCTGCGTGGTGAAAACCGTATGGCCCTGCAAATCCAAGCCTTGCACATCAAACGCCATTGCCAAAATGGCGGGTTCTTCATCTGGGGTTTCATCAAGGGATTGCTCGGCGTTTTTCTGAATCAACAGCTTGTCTGTTTTGCGTTGATGGGGTTCGAAGCCGTTTTGGCGAGAAGGGACGATGTTGTTGAGTAAATCGCCTGCGCCCGGTTTGGTTTGTGCGCAAGTACTTGCCGCCGCGATGCACAATGCGACGCAGCCAATGCCTTTCAATTCCAGGCCGCGCCAATGCTTGGACTCTGGCCGTGTGTAGATACCGTTTTTCATGAATGATTCCATCGAATGGGTTCTGCCGCTGAATGTCAAGGGTGCTTGCCGCGCACACAGGTGGCGCTGACCAAACTCAACATAGATGGCGGCTTGGGTAAACAAAATTCATAAATGCCGCCGAACCCTGCACTGTCTTTGGCCGTGACGGCTGCAGAAGCCACGGCGTCTTTGCCCTTGTTGTCGTCTGTTTTTATGGGCAATGGCTGCAAATAAGTCAGGGGTTGCAGGTGCAGTGCGGTGGCCGCAGTGATCAAAGAAGGGGTTTCAAACGCGCGAATTGTCAATGCGGTTTGATTCGTCGGGTCTTGCACCAATTTGTAGTTGGTTGAACTCAGTCCGCTGGCCTGAATTGCAAATTGCCCCGGCTTGAGCATCTCGTCTTGCGGTGCTTGCCAGTTCAGCACGCCAGTCGTTGCCTTGCTGAGATCTTCGTTACCCACCAAGCCGCTGAATTGACCACTCAGCGCGTTGATTTGTTGTCCGATATTGAAACTCGCTTTGTCGGCCGTGAATATCAGGGTGGCTTTTTCTACCAGCACCTTGTTGACATCGAAGTCATAGACAATTTGGTAGCCCCACTGGTCCGAGTAATAGCCACTGGCAACCGCCTGACGGTATCCCGCATTCGGGTCATTCAATACCAAGCTCAATTTGCCTGCAAACAACTTCGTCAGGTTGCCTGGATCTTGGACATTGCCGGTGTTGAAATTCACCGAGCCGTCATACGTTTTGCTGCCGCTGGCGCTGGACTTCAAATACAAGGGCGTCATGAACGCTCGCAATAAAGGCTGCGCTTGTCCGTCATAAACCAACCAGATTTGGGTGTTATTCCAATTGCTGAAATTGGAGGCCGTTCTCATTTGCTGCGCACTCAAACCGGTGACTTGTATGCTGCTTTCAATTGCACTGTCCGACTGCCCGACACCCTTGACTGCCTTGATCATTGCGCTGGCAGGCGTTTCACCGGCGGCATAGGCCTGTGTGTTCCAAAAACTGCGAGTGATCTTGGACTCTGCAGTGCTACCCGGATCTTTGATGTGCTGCCCCACCAAGCCGCCGACATAAAACAATGGCTGCATCAAACCGTTTGGGTTTGTGAATTTTCTGTCAGAGGCATACACCTTGCCTGACGCGTAACTGTTGATGATGGTGCCCACATTGACACCCACCAAACCACCTACTTTGTAATTGGAATTGCTGCTGGCTTGGTAACTGCCCAAGTTGTCCGGCATGCCCACAGTCACATTGGCATAACTGTCAATTATTTGTCCCTGGTTATTGCCCACCAAGCCGCCCATGAAGTTAGACAAATTTGCAAAGTTGTCACCTGCAATGATGCTGCCTCCATCCACAAAACTGTTGCGTATCTCACCGAAATTTCTGAAGACGATCCCGCCCGTGTTGTTGGTGACATAGTTGACGTTTTTCATTCCCAGGTTTTGAATCACGCCGTTTTTACCGAGCACTGAAAAAAGACTCTGCACGCCGATGGAGGGTTTCTTGATGGTCAGTCCTGTGATGACGTGACCCAATCCATCGAATGTTCCTTGGTAGCTGATCGCGTCTGTGGTCAAGTTGGTCACGAACAATGTTTTGAATCCCTGTCCATTGCTCCACTTGGCCGTTGCCGCGGCATCAATATCTGCACCCAGCACATAGTTAAGGCTTTGCACCTTGTAGTCATACTGCGGGCTCACACCGTAATCTAGGCCTTGCAAATCTGTGCCTGTTTTGCTTCCCTGATTGCCCAGTTCGGTGATGACGTAATACGACTTGACTGTCGAGGATGCTCCAGATTGCGTGAAAAAATTCAGGCCTTTCTTCAGATTCACGGGGGCATTCACCCAGTACTTTGATTGGCGGCCATTGATGACGCCATCGGCACTTGCTTGACCGAAGGCCAAATGCAACTGGCCGTTGCTATGGCTGGAGGTGATGACATCGTTGATATAAATATCCCGATGGGCTTTCAAAGTGAGCTTGTAGGGCGAACTCCAACTGACTGCGGCATTGATGAAAATATCGCCGTTCTGCTCAAAGCTGTTGTTGCTGGTTTCAATCGTGATGTTGCTGTTGGCCAGCAATTGAGAAAGCACAGTGCCAGACATGCCGCTGCTGCTTTGCTCGACATTGCCACGTCCCACTGTGAAATCTGTCGGGTCAATCAACCACTCACCGGCAAGCCCGTCATTGGCACGGGTGCTGAGTTGCAATGAAGCATCAATTTGCACACGAGCGCCGCTGGTATCAATAAAACCACCGCGTCCTGTGTCTGGGGCTGAGGCGTCAAGTGTGCCAGCAACATTCGCTTGACCGGCCCGCATGCCCGCCAGCAACACAATGCTTCCCTCCCGCATTTGCACAGTACGTGCCCGCGCTACACCGGTATGGTTTACCGCGCTGGCTAGCACACTGTCGCGCGCACCTGCTGTCAAAATGACGCGCCCGCCATCGGCTTGCAACAAGCCGCCATTGCTGACCATGGCGTCGAGTT
>CANHLD010000041.1 GCA_947461325.1 Comamonadaceae bacterium | reverse complement strand
CAACGCGAACTCGGTCATGTGCTCGGTTTCAAAGAAATACGCGGCAATGGTTTGATGATCGGCATCGATTTGGATCGCCCTTGCGGCCCGTTGATGGGGCAAGCGCTGCAAGCTGGTTTGTTGCTCAGCGTGACGGCAGACAGCGTCATTCGCTTGCTGCCTGCACTCACCATGAACGAGTCAGAGGCGGATGAAGTCGTGGCGTTGCTGGTGCCTCTGGTCAAAGAATTTTTAGCTACTTCACCGAAAGCCTGATATGAGCCAAGCTCTCAAGCATTATTTACAGTTCAGCGATTTGAATGCTGATGAATACGCCTATCTGTTCACACGCGCTGCACTCATCAAGCAAAAATTCAAAGCCTACGACAAACACCAACCGCTGACCGACCGCACGCTGGCAATGATTTTCGAAAAAGCGTCCACGCGCACCCGCATCAGTTTTGAAGCAGGCATGTACCAAATGGGTGGCGCAGTGGTTCACTTAACGACGGGCGACAGCCAACTTGGCCGCGCAGAACCCATTGAAGACTCTGCCAAAGTGATCAGTCGAATGGTTGATCTGGTGATGATTCGCACCTACGAACAAACCAAGATCGAACGCTTCGCCGCCAATTCGCGTGTACCTGTCATCAATGGCCTGACGAATGAATTTCACCCCTGCCAAATACTGGCCGACTTGTTCACCTTCATTGAACACCGGGGCGATGTGTTGCGACCACTCGATTGCCTCCAGGGCAAAGTGGTGGCCTGGGTAGGCGACGGTAACAACATGGCCAACACCTGGTTGCAAGCCGCAGATTTACTGGGCTTCACGGTTCACGTGAGTACGCCCAGCGGTTATGAAGTCAATCAGGCTGTGGCCGGTGTTTCTAACAGTGAATGCTTCAAAGTGTTTGCAGACCCATTGCAGGCCTGCCGTGGCGCAGACTTGGTGACCACCGATGTCTGGACCAGCATGGGCTATGAGGCTGAGAACGAAGCCAGGCGCAAAGCCTTTGCAGCATGGTGTGTGGACGAAGCCATGATGGCTGTCGCCAAACCGGATGCCTTGTTCATGCATTGCCTACCTGCACACCGTGGCGAAGAAGTGCAAGCCGAAGTGATTGACGGCCCTCAATCCGTGGTCTGGGACGAAGCGGAAAACCGCTTGCATGTGCAAAAAGCTCTGATGGAATTTGTCTTGCTCGGCCAACTTTAAACCGATCATTTTGTAGTCAGCCTCGTTAATTTGAGGTTCCGTACAACCAAGGCATGTCCATCCATCGAGCGCCGCCTAATTTCATGGCTGTGTCTCTCGCCAATCGCAATAAACCATCTGCATGGAACAGTTGACCGTTGCGTCTTGCGCGCTGCTGTACGCGTGACACACGTTGCCAACGCGCTTGCGCATAGTTCAGCAAACGTTGTTCAGCGCTTAACGATGCGTTTTTCCAGTGCATAGCAAAGCAGGCTGCATCTTCTATCGCCATGCCTGCGCCCTGTGCCAAGTAAGGCAACATAGGGTGTGCAGCGTCCCCCAACAAAGCGACACTGCCCTTGACCATTTGAGAGGGATGCTCTAGTGGTTCACGGTCAAACAAACACCATGCGCGCCAGCCGTTTACCGCATGGATCAAGTCTTGCAATTCAGCGTACGTGTTGTGCGTGGCCTGCTTTAAATCTTCGGTGATTTGCGCCGCGCTGCGCAAAACATCCCAACCGGGTTGTGATGCTTGGTTAGGAGATTCAATCAGGACAACGAGGTTCAAAAACTCACCGCCGCGCACCGGGTAATGCACCACGTGCAAACGCGTACCCATCCAAATGCCAATATCCATTTGCCTGAAAGATTGAGGAACTTCATGCATGGGCAACAAAGCGCGGTAAGCCCAATGACCGCTGGCATTCGGTGGTGTTTTGTCAAATACCGTTGTTCGTACCGCACTGTGCAAACCATCAGCGCCAATCAGTATGTGTGCTGGATACGTATTCGATTTATCTTTGAACTGCAACTCAAAACCATGGGTGTCGTTTACCAAGCCAGATAAGTGGTGATGAGTCAAAAGTGTGGCGCTGGTTTGCTGGCTGACAGCGCCTAACAAGGTATGCTGTAAGTCAGCCCTGTGAACCGTCAGGTAAGGTGCGCCATAAGCAGTGATGAATGATTGCCCCATAGGTAATTGGCCGACGATACGCCCATTGTCTGCATGACGAGCAATCAATCGTTGAGGCGCACAACCTGCCTCCTGCAATGATGGGCCAAGACCCCAGGCTTGCAACACACGCATGGCGTTCGGCCCCAGACCAATGCCAGCGCCTGCCTCTGAGAATGCATCTGCCTGCTCATACAGATTGACTGCGTTGCCCGCGCGCCCTAAGGCCAGCGCAGCAGCCAAGCCGCCAATTCCGCCACCCACCACTGCAATGGGTTCTACTGAAGACATGTAGTCACAATGGAAAGACTTGTCATGTAAAGCAGCTTGAAGGCTTAGGCACCGTGCTGCTGAAAACACGCATCAAGTTGAACTCGCCAAGCCAGCTTTTGCGCCTCATCGACAAAGGCAGCTTCGAAACTGTTGCATGCCAATTGGTAAGCATGCGAGGCATTCAAATTCAAAGCCGCAAAGGTTTGCAAAAAGTTTTCGTTCATGTAGCCACCGAAGTAAGCTGGGTCATCCGAGTTGATCATGACACAAAGGCCTTGCGACAGCATCTGCGCCAGATTGTGGTCTTTCAGATTTGGGAAAACGCACAACTTCAGGTTGGACAAGGGGCACACTGTCAGCGGTACACGCTCCATGGCAAGACGCTGCATCAACACCTCATCATGGATGGCCTGAACGCCGTGGTCTATGCGCTCGGCTTTCAGCACATCCAATGCGCTCCAGATGTAAGCGGGAGGACCTTCTTCACCAGCGTGTGCCACCGCTTTGAGACCCAGTTGGTGTGCGCGTTTGAACACACGCTCGAATTTTTCGGGCGGGTGACCGCGCTCGCTGGAATCCAAGCCAACACCAATGAACATGTCTTTGAAGGGAATGGCTTGCTCTAAGGTTTCAAATGCAGATTCTTCGCTAAGGTGGCGCAAAAAGCACAAAATCAAAGATGAACTGATGCCCAATTTTTCTTTGGCGTCCGTACAAGCATGGTGCAAACCAGTGACCACTGTTCGCATGCTGACTTTACGTTCAGTATGCGTTTGCGGATCGAAAAATATTTCTGCGTGAACCACATTGTCAGCTTTGGCTCTTAAAAAATAAGCCCAGGCCATGTCATAAAAATCCTGCGGGTGCTGCAACACACTCGCGCCTGCATAGTAAATATCCAGAAAACTTTGTAAATCAGTGAACGCATAAGCAGATCGCAATTCTTCGACAGTGGCGTAGTTCAACCGCACCTGATTGCGTTTGGCCAATGCAAATATCAACTCCGGCTCCAGAGAACCTTCAATGTGAATATGCAACTCGGTTTTGGGCATGGCACACAGCAACGCTGGTAGTTGCGCAGAATTTATAGCATCAAAATTCATTTAACACACTCCAAAAGTAATGCCTTGTTTTTTTAAAAATCTTCTGTAGGCGACCGAGGCTTTGTCACTGCCAACGTTTGCCTCGACCCCCGCGGTCAAAGGCAATTGACGAGGCAATTGGGATTCAAGCACAGGTTTGTCTTGAAAAAATATTTTGTCTTGAAATGCCAGCAGGTCTTCCATTTCCGCATCAAAGTCAGCCACAGCCATGCGAAACCATACTCGGCTTTGCTCTGATGTCAACGGCTGTATCAACACAATGATGGACTCCTGATATCCGGCGGGCACACCGCTTTGCGCGTCCGGTACTTTGGTCAAAACCGCGGAATAAGGGTGCATGACCTCATAGCTGTATGTCACCATCCCGGGTTGAATGGATAAGGCGCTGGTGTTGGGTTGCCAAACCTGTGCATTAGTGACTTTGAATCCTGCCTCGTGTTCTTGCAACTCAATCTCTGGAATTTCGCAATGGGACGACTCACCCAACCAGCCATCATGCACAAAACTGAAATGCGACATATCCAAAAAATTTTCCACGATACGAGGTGCGCTGGTGGCAACGTCGTAAGGACCCGCGTTGAACTTGCGCAAGTTGGCATTTTTCTCGGCCTCAAACGCAGGCCCGACCGCATTGTCAGCATTCTCAGCATCCAGACACACCCATACCAGGCCCATATGCTCGCGCACAGCAACAGTTTTGGCTTGATGTGCTTGAGTGGGAGTCAATTGGGGCATGGCGGGAATCAACGTGCAACTGCCCTGGTGGTTGAACGTCCAACCGTGGTAAGCACATTGCAACTGCCCGTGACATACCCGACCGAGGGACAAGCGAGCGCCTCTGTGCGGGCATTTGTCATGCAGGGCATGCGCTACGCCATCTTCGTCGCGCCAAAGTACCAAGGGAAGATCCAACAATAACGCTGACAAAGGTTCGTCTGCTACTTGTCTTGAGTCACACACTGGGTGCCAATAAGAAAATTCAATTTGAACCATGAAAGGTATTTCCGTTTTTTTGAGTTGAGGTCAAACATCAGTCATCAGTACGTCTTTTGTGTGGCAATAAATGTTGGTGCGTTGGCACCCAGGCCTGATAGGCCTCGATCCAATCTTTAGCAATTTTTTGCTGTGCATCAAACAATGTGATCTCACCTTGACAGACCATTTTGTAGACAACGAATTCAAGATCATTTTTTTGTTCGGCAGACCACTCGCCTTGGCGACTTTGCGGCCACAGGTTTTTGGGGTCCGATGGATTACCGCCGATATTGAGTGGAATCAAATGGTCCAACTCATAGTTTCTGACATCTCGATCAGCGTAGCGGTACTGTTGGATTTGCTCGTGCTTGAGTCGGTTGGTGTATTTTTTATCGGGCCTGACTTTTTTTGTATAGCCCCGAACACACACAGTGGATTGGATATTGTTTTGGTTTACCGCCGGATCGATGGCGCCGGGGGTCAAAGAGCGATCTGGCAGCGCATAGGGCTGGGCAAATGACAAGCCTTGCAAGCCTATAAACACAGCCCCGCAAACTATTTGTTGATAAATGGAAAGGGGGTTTTTCAAAGGATATTCTTTTTTTATTTCCATTAAATTATGTAACAAAAAAAGGCTGCGAAAGGCAGCCTTTTGAGTGAGCTCAAGAAAACTTATTTGTTGCCAGGCACTTTGCCTTCCACGCCTTTGACGTAGAAATTGACGCCGCTCAGGAATTTGTCGTCAGCGACTTCGTCTTTTTTCAGGAGAGTTTTGCCGGTGTTGTCAATCAATGGGCCTTTCCAAATCGCGAAACTGCCGTCTTTCAGACCAGCTTTGATTTCATCGACTTTGGCTTTGGTCTCGGCAGGCACATCTTCAGCAATAGAAACCATGTCGATCGCGCCTTCTTTCACGCCCCACCACACGCCTGTGCCACCCACCCATTTGCCTTCGAGGGCTTCACGCGTGGTCTGGATGTAATAAGGTGCCCAGTTAATGACGGCCGAACCAAGGTGGGCCTTGGGGCCATAGGCTGTCATGTCAGAGTCCCATCCGAATGCGCGCTTGCCTTTGGCTTCAGCGGTTTTCAATACGGCAGGAGAGTCGGTGTTTTGGAACAAAATGTCAGCACCGCTGTTGATCAGCGATGTAGCAGCTTCTGTTTCTTTGGGTGGGTTGAACCACTCATTGACCCAAACCACTTTGGTTTTGACTTTGGGGTTGACGGATTGAGCGCCCAAAGTGAAGCTGTTGATGTTGCGAACCACTTCAGGAATGGGGATGGAAGCCACCACGCCCAATGTGTTGGACTTGGTCATTTTTCCAGCAATCACGCCAGCCATATAAGCACCTTCGTAAGTGCGGCTGTCGTAAGTGCGCATGTTGTCGGCTTGCTTGTAACCGGTGGCATGTTCAAATTTGACGTCCTTGCTGTCAGCAGCCACTTTCAACATGGGTTCCATGTAACCGAAGGTAGTGCCGAAAATCAGCTTGTTGCCTTGAGACACCATGTCGCGGAAATTGCGCTCGGCGTCGGCAGACTCGGAAACATTTTCTGTGAAGGAAGTTTTGATTTTGTCGCCGAATTCAGCTTCAACTGCTTTGCGGGCGTTGTCGTGGGCGAATGTCCAACCGCCGTCACCGACGGGGCCTACATAAGCAAAGGCAATTTTCAAGGGCTCAGCTTTTGGAGCTTCAGCAGCAGGTGCCGGTTTCGGCTCTTCCTTTTTGCCACAACCCACCATGACGGCGGCGGCAACGATGCCAATGGCAGCAGCACGAAACCAAGTGCGCTTGTATAAATCAGTCATATCCATCCTTTAAAAAAACGCAAGAGTTGGGGAAACAGGAAAAACCGCATTATGGCCTTGATTGACAGGGTTTCCCTATGCCTGAGGCTAAAAGTTGAGGAGCGCGTGGAGTTGATTGCTTGCGCTTGAAATAAATAATACATAAGTCGACAATCCCTGTGGCAGCTATTTGGGCTCATATACCAATTATTTGGTCAGAGTAATTGGGGTCAGACACCAATTACCACCAACAGCATCTCGACAGGCCGTCTGTGCGGGGAAGTTTTTGCAAGCGAAAGCGCAGCAAAAAGCATCCCAGTGCGGGCGGCCATGCCAATGACTTTCTGCAACACAACCAACGCACACGCCCATACCAATGACTTATCGCAACGCAAACAAAGCATCAAAAACCTATGCGCCAGGATAAAAAGGCTTACCCAGCGACGCAGGCATATTCACCCGTATCCACTGCGGATTGCGAGAAATCAGGGCCAATACCACGATGGTGGCCACATAAGGCAACATGCTCAAAAACTGGCTCGGCACCTCCACACCCGTGGCCTGCAAATGAAACTGCAGCATCGTGACACCGCCGAACAAATAAGCGCCGAGCAAAATCCGCGCAGGCCGCCAGGTGGCAAACGTCGTGAGTGCCAAAGCAATCCAGCCCTTGCCAGCGATCATGCCCTCCACCCACAACGGCGTGTAAATCACCGATATGTAAGCGCCCGCCAAACCGCACATTGCACCGCCACACACCACCGCTGCCAGCCTGATACTGCGCACCGGGTAACCCAATGCGTGTGCCGATTGTGGCGACTCGCCCACCGCACGCAACACCAATCCCGCCCGGGTGCGTTCTAAAAACCAAATCAAAGCGAGCGTGAAAAAGATAGCCAAATAAACCATCGGGTGTTGGCGAAACACAGCTGTTCCGATCACAGGCAAATCCGCCAGATACGGCACCTCATAACTCAGTCGCTCAGGCAATTTGGCCTGCACATAGCTTGTGCCGACAAACGCTGAAAAACCTACGCCGAACAAACTCAACGCCAAACCTGTGGCGTATTGGTTGGTATTCAAGCCTATGACCAAAGCGCCGAAAAACAATGACAAAACGGCACCTGCGCCCATGCCTGCCAGAAAACCCAGCACGTCGCTGCCGGTGTGGACCACGGTGGCGTAACCCGCAATCGCGGCGCACAGCATCATTCCCTCGGCGCCCAAATTCACGATGCCGGCTTTTTCATTGATCAACAAACCCAGCGCGGCAATTGCCAACACCGTCCCCGCACTGAGGGTTGCAGCAAATAACAAGGCATAGGTTTCCATCACACGCCCCCCATGGCTTGCGAGGTTTTCCAACGCAAGCGGTAATTCATCAACACATCACAGGCCAGCAGACAAAACAACAGCAGTCCTTGGAACACGCCGGTCAGCGATTTGGGTAAACCCAAACGCGATTGCGCCAACTCGCCGCCTATGTAAAACATGCTCATCAAAATCGCCGAGAACACCATGCCCACGGGATGCAAGCGGCCCACAAACGCCACAATGATGGCGGCGAATCCGTAACCCACGGGCACATAAGGCGTGAGTTGTCCGATAGGCCCGGCCACTTCCAAAGCACCGGCCAATCCGGCACAAGCGCCTGACACCAGCAAAGCCAACCAGATGGCGCGTCTGGAAGAGAAGCCCGCATAGCGCGCAGCCGCAGGTGCCAAACCACCGATTTGCTGCGCCCAACCAGCGCGGGTACGAAACAAAAACACCCACATGGAAGCCACACCGGCCAGCGCGATCAAGACACCGATATTGACCCGCGAGCCTTTGAACATGCGCGGCACTTGGGTGGCCGTTTCAAAGGTTTTGGTTTGCGGAAAGTTGTAGCCTAATGGGTCTTTCCAAGGGCCGTACACCAGAAAACCCAGCACCATGATGGCGACATAGACCAGCATCAAACTGACCAGAATTTCATTCGCGTGAAACCGGTCGCGCAACCAAGCCGTGATGCCCGCCCAGCACATACCGCCGATGACACCCGCCACGAGCACCGGCACAAAAAACCAGCCGCCACTCGTTTTTTCAGCCAGCAGCGCCACACCTGCCGCAAACACCGCGCCCATCACATATTGACCTTCAGCGCCGATGTTCCACACATTTGAGCGAAAGCACAAAGCCAGCCCCAAGGCGATCAATAACAAAGGCGTGGCCTTGACCACCAATTCACCCAAGGCGTAACCATTTCGAATAGGTTCCCAAAAAAACACCAACAAACCTTTGACCGGGTCTTTGCCCAAGGCCATGAACAACAACACGCCCAAGATGACGGTCAATACCAAGGCCAACAGCGGAGAGGCGATGCGCCAAAAATCGGAGGGAACCGGGCGTGCTTCTAATTTCCACATATCAATTCACCGCCTCTTCAGTTTCAGTCCACAAGCCGCTCATCCAGCTGCCGATTTTGGCAACCGTGGCTTGCTCGCGCGACAGCGAAGGCGACATGCGTCCCTGCGCCATCACATGTATGCGGTCGCAGAGTTCGAACAATTCATCCAACTCTTCGCTGACGACCAGCACCGCGCAACCTGCGTCACGCAAGGCCACCAAAGCTGAACGTATTTGCGCTGCTGCACCGACGTCCACGCCCCAAGTCGGCTGCGACACGATGAGTAATTTGGGCGCCGCGTCTATCTCACGCCCGACAATGAATTTTTGCAAATTGCCACCAGACAAAGACTGTGCAACTGCCTGAGGACCGCCTGCTTTGACCTGGTATTTGGCAATGATGGCCTGCGCTTGTGCGGCCAATGTAGACATGTCGATCCAACCTGAATCGCTGATCGCCTCCGAGCGGGTCAGCAACAAGTTGTGCGCCAAACTCAAAGCTGGCACCGCACCGCGACCGAGTCGTTCGTCAGGCACAAAATGCAACCCCAATGCGCGTCTTTGCGCAGGGCCTTGGTCACCCACCGCTTGACCGGCAAGGCGAATGCTGTGGGTGGCGGCGCGCACATCTTCACCGCTGAGGGCATACAGCAATTCTCGCTGACCGTTGCCAGACACACCTGCAATCCCAACGATTTCGCCTTGGTGCACCTGCAATTCCACCAACGACAAATGGGTGCCGAACGGATCGAGACGCGGCAGGCTGAGTTGGTTGACCTCCAGCACCTGTTCTCCCCGCTTGCGTTCACGGTGCACCAACGAAGGCGGCTCACTGCCGATCATCATTTGGCTGAGAGAGGCGTTGGTCTGCTCACGCGGATCACATTCGCCGGTGACTTTGCCCGCGCGCAGCACAGTGCAATGCGTGCACAGTGCGCGGATTTCATGCAATTTATGGCTGATATACAAAATGCTGCAGCCCTCAGCAACCAATTGACGCAACACCGCGAACAACTTTTCTACGGCTTGCGGCGTCAGCACAGAAGTCGGTTCATCCAAAATCAATAAACGCGGCTCACACAACAGCGCCCGGATGATTTCCACCCTTTGCATTTCACCGACGCTCAAGGTATGCACCGGTCGCTCGGGTTCCAAATCCAAACCATAGGCGGCAGCTTTCTCGCGGATGCGTCGGCTTACCTCGGCCAGCGACAAAGATTTGTCCAAACCCAACCAGACGTTTTGCGCCACCGTCAAGGTATCGAACAAGCTGAAGTGTTGAAACACCATGCTGATGCCCAAAGCCCTGGCTTGTTGCGGATTGCGTATGTTGACCAACTGACCGTTGAAGCGGATTTCTCCCTGATCCGGCTGCACCGCACCGTAAATGATTTTCATCAGGGTAGATTTACCAGCGCCGTTTTCTCCTAGGATGGCGTGAATTTCGCCAGACTCGACTTGCAGCGATATCTGATCATTGGCCAGCACCGCCGGGTAGCGTTTGCTGATGCGGTTTAATTCGAGCAATGCGGCTTGACTCATGGACGCCCCCGGCTCCACGTTTCCAATGCAACAATAGCTCTTAAACAACTTGGCGCAGTTTGCATGACATTTCCCAAACTTGAGTTGATTCACCGCCAGCGGTGGCAGACGCTTTCCAATGTACCACCGGCGCGTACCCTGCTTGACCTGTTGCGCGAAGACTTGCGTGCCACCGACACCAAAGAAGGATGCGCCAGCGGCGACTGCGGGGCCTGCACCGTGGTGTTGTCAAAGCCGGATGGCAGCCAGTCCCACACCGTCAACAGCTGCATTCGTATGGCACATTCGGCGCACGGCCTGCAAGTCACCACGGCAGCCGACCTGTCGGGCGACGGTCAACTTCACCCTGTGCAACAAGCCATGGTCGATCACCATGCGTCGCAATGCGGTTTTTGCACGCCCGGCTTTGTTATGAGTTTGTATGACTTGTACCAACGAGCCGACGGCCGCGCGGTCACCCGCGAAGAAGCCATGGAAGCCATTTCGGGCAACCTGTGCAGATGCACCGGTTACAGGCCTATTCTGGATGCAGCTTGCGCCATGCATTTATACCCACGACCACAAACCGTTAAACCCGTTGATGAAAAGGCGGCATCTCGCGACAAATTAAATCCACATTACGCCCTGCCCGATTCACTGGCGCAGTTGCTGCCCTTGAGAGCGCGTTTTCCCAAAGCGCAAATGATGGCCGGCGGCACCGATGCAGGCTTGTGGGTGACGCAACAACACCGGCGTTTTGAACAAGTGATTGACCTGACCCGGGTGCAAGAGATGCTGCGCGTCGAACACAACCCGCATCACTTGGCCATTGGAGCCGCCGTCAGCTTGCATGATGCTTTTGCGGCGCTGTCTGAGCAGCGCCCGTCTATCCAGCATTTCGCCGAGCGTTTTGCCGGACGACCGGTGCGTCAGTCAGGCACCTTGGGAGGCAACATCGCCAACGGTTCACCAATTGGCGACAGCATGCCCTTGTTGATTGCGCTGGGTGCGCAAGTGGTGTTGATGGCTTGGCGCAAAGGCCGCATGGTCAGCCGACACATCGCTTTGGAAAACTTTTACCTCGGCTACAAGCGCACCGCCTTAGCCGCTGACGAAGTGCTGTGTTGGATCGTCGTGCCCCACCCGCTTCCCGGCGAATGGCTAGGTGTTTACAAAGTGTCCAAGCGTGTGGAAGACGATATCTCTGCGGTGTGCTTGGCAATGCAATTGCACATAGAGCAAGACCTTGTGAAGTCTGTTCGTATAGGTGCAGGCGGCGTGGCAGCCACACCCGTGCGGGCTGTGACAACCGAGGCTGTGTTGCTTGGCCGTGCGTGGAATGAAGCCAGCATGCAACAAGCGCAAGCGGCGATTGACAAGGAGTTCTCTCCTATCAGCGATATGCGCGCCAGCGCCGCTTACCGCCAATTGGTGTTGCGCCAGTTGCTACAACGCGCATGGCTGGAGCAACAAGGGCGCAGTATGGTTCAACTGGAAGACCTGTCATGAGCAGTTCGGCACGCCACGAAAGCGCTCACCTGCATGTGCAAGGTTTGGCAACCTACATAGACGATCTGCCGCTGACCGAAGGCACTTTGCATGCTGCACCGATTCTGAGCAGTGCCGCTAACGGACGCATTCTTTCGCTGGACTTGAGCGCTGTCATGT